>JADGNW010000375.1 GCA_017883315.1 Blastocatellia bacterium
ATGTTCCAGAGTGGAAGAAAGAATTCGCTAGGCTGTGGCTCGGACGTGAAAAGGTCACGCAACAGGAGATGACCGTCAGCACTCTGTCGGATCCATGCGAAGTAAGTGAAGGTATCGTCATACGCGCTCAGCACCCCCGTGAAGGCGTGTCCTTGTGGAGCGCGCAGAATCGCGACGACGTAAGGAATAGTGGTAATGACACCGAGCGCGAGCCAGACGAGCCAAACGTCGCGAAGAGCGCTAAGAACGGACCCCAACGCGTGAGAGATGCCAGAGATGCTAGAGATGAACGATCGAGCCTCATCTTTCATCCCTTGCTTCTCCGCCTAGAGACTCGAAGCAAGCAGTCTCGCATAGTAGTAGAGCAGCGGCGCGCAGAACAGTATGCTATCGATTCGGTCGAGCATGCCCCCGTGGCCGGGTAGAAGATTGCCGGAGTCTTTCACACCAGCGCCGCGCTTCAACATAGACTCGGCGAGGTCCCCGATTTGTCCGACTAGACCGATAGCAGCGCCCAGCGCGATTGCGTGTGTGATGGGAATCTCGTGGAAGAATATCATTTTGCACAAGACGCCAGTGACCACCGCCATCACGAATCCTCCGATCGCGCCTTCAATCGTCTTGCCGGGGCTTATTCGCGGCGCAAGCTTATGACGGCCAAGTGAGCGCCCGACATAGTACGCTCCAGTGTCGGTCATCATCACCAGCGCGAAGAACATCGTCAGAAGCTTCGAGGCAAGATGAGGAGCGGTCAATCGAGTGATCGCGTCGGGCAGCATTCTAACGCCTATCAGGCAGCCGGGAAGCAAAGCTACGTAGACCACCCCAAACATCGTTGACGACACGGACATCAACGAGTCCTTCACTTCGTTGGAAGTGCCCAGCGCGGCCGCCAGGGATACGACCGACAACGCTATCACGGCGGTGACAGCCAGCGATGGTTCGTCGAACAGGAAGCTTGCCAGGACCACTAGCGCGGCGATGTAGCCGACAACAACCTGCGGTTTGCAACCAGCCTTAGAGGCCAGTCCGTAAAACTCGCTGAGCGCCAGAAGCGCGGCAATCGCCGTCAGCCCTACAAAGAAGTAAGGAGACTGGCTCCAGACGGTGTAGAGCAGAACGGGAAGACCGACGACGGCAGTGAGGACTCGTTTCATAAGAGTGATGCGTGATCCGTGATGCGTGACCCGATGAAAGACGTTGTCGATCAATCACGCATCACGACTCACGAATCGCTCATTTCATGTTTGCGGCGATGAGCGAACTCCTGGCGGCGGGTTTGACGTCGCCGTATCGCCGCTCACGTTTTTGATATTCCATGATGGCTTCGAATAGATTCACGCGGCGAAAATCGGGCCACAAAACGTCGGTAACGTAGATTTCACTGTAGGCAATCTGCCAGAGCAAAAAATTAGACACGCGCATTTCGCCGCTCGTCCGGACGAGCAGATCCGGATCAGGCAGGCACTTTGTAAACAGGTGCTGCTCTATATCGAGTTCGGATATCTGCGAAGGATCGCGGCCTAGTGTCAAGCACTCGCGCGCAAGCTCCCGGCACGCCTCCACGATCTCGGATCGCCCGCTATAATTCAGCGCGACTGTAAGCACCATCCCCGTGTTCGCATCGGTCTCGCGACGCGCGCGATCGATTTCTCGGCTTACAGCGTTCTCGAGTGCCTGCTCGCGGCCGATAGTCTGGAAGCGAATGTTATTTCTCTTGAGGCTTCGGAGTTCCTTCCGCAGAAACTCTCTTAGCAATCCCATTAACGCTTCTACTTCAAGCCTCGGGCGCTTCCAGTTCTCGGTTGAAAACGCGTAAAGCGTCAAATAAGAGATGCCCAATTGCGCTGCGGCTTCGACCGTCGCCCGCACGGCTTCGGCGCCGGCGCGGTGGCCGGCAACTCGAGGCTGATTCCGGCGCGCGGCCCAGCGGCCATTGCCGTCCATAATGATCGCAATGTGGGAGGGAAGTCTGTCGGGATCGATTTGCGTGACGAGAAACTCATCTACGGAACCGGGTTCGATGACGCTGTCAAACTTGAGGGTATTAATGCTCATTACGTTTCGAAGCGATGAGAGACTTCGACGAGCCATCTGGGCCCGCTCGACACCCGTGAATCTAATAGTCGACCCTAACCAAAGTCAACCCGTTGGCAGGAGCAGACGGCCCCGCATTTGAGCGATTGCAGCTCTCCAGCGCTTCACTTACACTTGCCGCCGTTCGCTTGCCTCGCCCCACTTCAATCAGCGTACCCACAATTGTCCTCACCATGTATCGCAGGAAACCATTAGCCGCGACAACGATCGAAATCTCGTTTGTATCGCGCGAGATATCCAACCGCGTAAGCGTGCGAACATGATCCTCAGCCTCGGAGTTCGCAACGGTGAACGCGCTGAAATCATGAGTTCCGATGAGCACGGACCCTGCACGCACCATCTCCGAAACATCGAGTTCTCCGCGAAAATGATGTACAAACCGATAGATGAACGGGTTTACGACATCGGCGGTCCATATTCGATAGCGATACGTTTTCTGCCTGGCTGAATGTCGAGAGTTGAACTCCGGAGGGGCGCTCTGAATATTGAGAACACGTATATCGCGGTCCAGGTTAGCGTTGATCGCGTCGCGTAGACGGCACGCATCAAAACTACGTTCGGCGAAAAAGTTTGCGACCTGGCCTTCGGCGTGTACTCCTGCATCGGTGCGGCCCGCTCCGTAAACCGTTACGTGACGATGATCAAGCATCGACAGGACTCGCGTAAGCTCCCCTTGAACGGTTCGGCCATTCGCCTGGACCTGCCAGCCGTGGTAATTGGTCCCATCGTATTGAATTGTCATCTTGAAGTTCTGCATGGCAGTGAGTGATTCGTGATGCGTGAAGCATCAATTCACGTTTCACGAATCACGTTTCACGCATCACTCTTTCCTGCTGCCTGGCTTCGTCACAGGTATGTTCTGCTGGCATAGAGGACACTCGGATGGATCGTACGAAGGCACGTCAAGCGTAAGCAGTGAGCATCGGCGCACACCCAGCTCAACCGCGCCGTCGCTTCGATCCACTATCGAGCCGGCCCCGACAACTCGTCCACCGGCGCGGGTAGCGGCGTCAATCGTTTCGCGCGTGGAACCTCCGGTAGTGATGACGTCCTCGACGACAAGAACGGCCTCGTCATTCTTCAAGCTGAAGCCGCGTCGAAGTGTCATCACCCCGGCCTCGCGTTCGGTAAAGACCGCGCGTACGCCAAGTGCGCGAGCGGCTTCGTGAGCTACGATGATTCCGCCGATAGCCGGAGCTACGACCGCATCAATTCGCTCGCTGCTAAAGTGTGAGGCGAGGGCGCGACCTACCCACTCCGCGTGCTCAGGGTATTGAAGAACAAGCGCACACTGTAGATAGCGAGGGCTATGCAATCCCGACGAGAGGCGAAAGTGGCCTTCAAGCAAAGCACCAGTCCGCTGAAAAATTTCGAGTAGATGCTGCTCTTGATCGATCATTTCGTCTCCATTCAGCAGGTTCGATAATCAAGCCTCAAGCGTCGATTACATTATCAGACAAGCAACATCGAACAAAACTTTCTTGATTCGCAAGCGCAGTCTACTAACCGGCGCGCTCTCGGAGGCAGGGTGATCGTTCACCTGATATACTCGACGCCAGGATGAACGATGTAGCTGGATTCGTCACTGCAGGCGGCCGAAGCTCTCGGATGGGTAAGGACAAAGCCTGGCTGCAACTTGCGGGTCGGCCGATGATCGAGCACGTAATCGCGGCACTTCAGCCGGTAACAACCAGCGTAGCAATCATCGCAAACGATCCTGAGTATGCAAGACTCGGATTTCCAGTCTTCGCAGATTCACAAATGGGTATCGGACCCCTCGAAGCGATCCGCACTACGCTAAGAAACTCGAATAGTCCCCGAACCCTGTTGGTTGGTTGCGATCTACCGTTTGTCTCGCCCGAACTCTTCAAGTTCTTACTTAGCATTTGCGGCGACTATGACGCCGTTGTTCCGATCAGTGCTGACCAAGAACTAGAACCCCTCTGTGCTATCTATTGCACAAGAGCGCTTGTTGTGGTCGACGAGCTCATAGCAAGCGGAGAAAGAAAAGTCAGCTCGCTGTTCGATCGAGTCCCCACACGACTTGTGCGATTCGGCGAGTTGCAGCACCTTGCCGGCTCAGAGATATTTTTTGAGAATGTCAACACCCCGGAAGACTACGCACGAGCAATCGCGACCATCAACAGAAACCTGAGGACTTGGGAGGATCCCACCTAACCCTCAGGAAATTCCTTAAAAAAGTGCTTGCAATTGACTTAAGTAGTTGCTTATACTTGCGGCGCTCAGCCATGGGGATTCGGGATTCTGGGTAGGACAATCTAGATACGCTGGAGAATTAACTCCAACCAAGGAAGAACAGGATGTCATTCTTTTGCCGACTAAGCAGAAAGCATTACTGGTGCACGCCTCACAGGTCAGCCGACGGTCGTCTGGTTCAAGTCTGCTACGAGTGCGGATCCGAGCGTCCAGCACGTGAGTTTCACGATGACTTTGCATCCGAGCGTCTCAATCATTCACTTGCAACAGCGAAAACCGAGGCCGCGAAATTCTCTTCGCTTCATCTGATGGAAGAGCCGCCAAGGGTTTTGAGCGGACGAGAGCGCGTTGCGGTGGGAGAGCGTCGAGGATGGAAGTTTCTACTCGTGAAGTAGGGTCCCTTGAAAGATCGGGTACCAGAGTCGCAAGCGTAACCCGGCAGATACCCAGTTACCGATGCGGACCCATTCATTCCTGAGTTCCCTTCTTCATCCCAAATTTTTCAAGCCGGTACTGCAGTGTGCGAAACGAAAGCCCCAGCAGCTTTGCCGCACGTGTTATGTTCCAGTTAGTCTGCTCCATCGCTTGAGTGATAAGCGACCTCTCGACCTCTTCGAATGAGATCCCTTCCGGTGGCAGCTTGAAGTTGAAGGCGGACGCTGACGTTCCCTCTTGACGAATCTCGACAGGCAGATCTTCCACTTGAATCTCGTTTCCTTCACATAGCAGGATCGCGCGCTCGATGGCCGACTCGAGTTGCCGTACGTTGCCCGGCCAGGAATAGCTCATCACCAGATTGCGCGCGGACGCAGTCAACCCCTGAATCTGCCGGTTAGAGCTCACACTATGTTTGGCTATGAAGAAGTCTACCAACGGCGGGATGTCGTCTCGACGATTGCGCAGCGGGGGAATTACGATTGGGATGATGTTCAAGCGATAGTAAAGGTCTTCGCGAAAGCGTCCGTCTTTTACCATCGCCTCAAGATCACGGTTAGTGGCCGCGATCACGCGCACATCGACTTTCATCGGCCTCGTGCCGCCGACTCGCATTATCTCCTTCTCCTGAAGCGCGCGAAGAATCTTTGCCTGCATGCTGATGTTGAGGTCGCCGATCTCATCCAAGAACAGAGTACCCCGATCGGCGGTTTCGAACTGGCCTTTCTTCTGTATGTGCGCGCCGGTGAACGAACCCTTCTCGTGACCGAAGAGCTCAGACTCGATAAGATTCTCATTGATGGCAGCACAGTTCACGGCTTGAAACACTTCGCCTGCTCGCGGGCTAGCCTTGTAGATAGCGCGAGCGACCCGCTCCTTGCCCACGCCCGAGTCGCCTCGGAGCATCACCGTCGATGAGGACCCCGCGACCTTCAGAATCATCTTCTTGACGCGTTCCATCTCATCCGAATTACCGATGATCTCGTCATCGATTCGGTTGAGCCGTTCGAGCGCGCTTTGGACGACCTTGAGCAATTGGTCCCGATCAATTGGTTTCTCGAGATACTCGAACGCGCCGCCGCGAAGCGCGTCCTTGACCGACTCGACTGAACCGTGCGCCGTCATCATCACCACGATTATGGACGGATCCAATTTGAGTAGCTCGCTTAAGAGAGTTAGACCGTCCATGCCGGTCATCTTGTAATCGGTGAGCACAAGGTCGAATTGATTCTCACGCGCGAACCGCAGAGCTTGCTCGCCGCTCTGAGCGGTAGTCACGTTATAGCCGTCGTCTTCAAGAATCATCATGTATATTTCGCGCTGGTTCTTCTCGTCGTCAACGACCAGTACTCTGTTTCTCTTCATTTTACGAACCCTCTTCGACTGATTTCTTAAACCGGTTAAAGGTAATCCAACCTAACGTAAAATCTAAGAGCTTGAGCTTCAACTCTTCGTCTTAGACCCCTGCAGCGGGGAGCCTTACTATGAATGTCGTTCCAAGTTGAGGCTGGCTCCTTACCTCAATCGAACCCTGGTGCTCTTCAACGACCGCCTTAGTGACGGCAAGGCCCAGACCGAAACCCGCCTGTTTGGTGGAAAAATAAGGTTCGAACACTTTGCCCAAAGCGTCCTCGCTGATACCGACTCCGGTATCGCTCATCGTTACCTCGACAGCACCATTCACTTGAGCGATATGTAACCTCAGTCGGCCTCCGCTTGGCATCGCCTGAAGCGCATTGATAGCAATATTCGAGAAGCAGGACTTGAGCCACTCGCGGTCACCTCGAACGTCGGCCATCACGCCGTCCTTCTCAACCGATACTTCAACTCCTTGATCTTCGGCTTGAGGGCGAATCAGGTCGATCGTTTCGTCAACCAGCCTGCTCAGATCAACTGTCTCCATCGCAAGACGAGGAGGCCGGCCATAGTTAAGGAGATCGCTCAACAGTCGCTTCAAACGTGCCACCTCATCGCGGATCGAAGAGAGAATGCGCGAAAACTGCTCGCGTCGCTTCTCGTCCTCCGGAGCATACTTTGTAGCGACATGGTCTATCGACAGGTTAATGACATTGAGTGGATTGCGAATCTCGTGGGCGACTGCCTGGGTCAATCTGCCGATCGCAGCCTGGCGCTCTGCGTTGTTCAGCTTCTCTTCGAGCTCGCGCTTTGACTTTAGCCCCGCGATCATCTCGTTGAACGTGCTCGCTAGCTGGCCTACCTCGTCGCGGCGCTCGACATCGACCCGAAAATCGAGATCACCGGAGGCAACTCGTTGGGCAGATCTTGCGAGCTTCTGAATCGGTCTTGTGAATCTCCAGCCAATTATTGTCGCGAACGCGAGCGCTAGCATCAGAAGCCCGGTTGTCGCCAGCAGCCTTACGTTGGATAGCTCTCGGCTCTTGCTCGCAAGCGTTTGTGACGCATCGTCGATCTCGGTGATGAGGTTTCCCTGCTTGGTAACGATGATTATCCAGTACAACCCTTTCGCCGAAGTAAATGGCATGTCATAGGTCTTAAGAACTTCCCCGTGAATCCTGAGTTCTCCTTCGACCGGATCCCCCTGTGTTTCCTGAACGATTTCGGTATTCGGCACTCGTATCGACTTGCCTTTCTTCTCTTCGATCGAGGTATCGCTGACAGCACCGTACTCATCAGCAACGATGATGTGTTCGACCGTATCAGGTAACTTGATCTCTCCAGCTTCAATTTGCTTATAGAGATATCGTTCCGAATTCAGGTTTCCCATCGCCATTCCGATTGCCTTAACGAGGTCGCTATACTCGTCGTTGACCGCGTCCTTGACTTGCTCACTCTGCTGACGGACTTCCTCAGCAGCGCGCTTCTGAGCCCACGTATCAAGAGCGAGCACGAGCACTATAGTAAGCAATAGGAAAGACGTAAGCAGCAACATCAGCCGCACTCGGAAGCTCATGAAAAACTTTACGTTCTCAGACATCATGCCAACTGTGCCTTCGATGCTGCGCGAGCATCAATATGTTGCGCTTACCATCGGCGACGATTGCATAATAGCACAGCCAACTCGATTATAATCACCGAGCAGCGATGTCTTGATTTGAGCGTCCCAAGGTTGAGGTGACTGATCAGGAGTCGTGACGACGACCTCTGACGCTTTGCATTAAGAAATGGAGCGGGTGACGAGGCTCGAACTCGCAACTTTCAGCTTGGGAAGCTGACACTCTACCATTGAGTTACACCCGCTTTGATTCGCAAGCCGTCATTGAACAGCGGTATGTTAAATGTCCTTAGCTGGCATGTCAAATGTGAGGGCCGCTCGATTGCGCTCTCGGATCTCAATGCAGTCCACTGATCGCATACCGGACGATGAATAGAAGTGCGAAGACGTAGATCAACCAGTGAACTTCCTTCGCTCGCCCGGTAACCAGCTTCAATAGCGCGTACGAAATGAAACCGAATGCGATTCCATCGGTGATGCTGAACGTGAGTGGCATCATAACCAGCATCAAGAACGCGGGCAGCGCTTCCGTGAAATCATCCCACTCAATATCACGCACGGACTTCATCATCAAACTTCCAACCACTATCAATGCGGGCGATGTGACCGGGTATAGTGTAAACGTTCGCGCTACCTGCTGACCTTGCATTGTAATGACTTCGTGAAGCGGATAACCGCCACTGATCACTTGCACAACCGGCGAGAAAAACAGAGCGACAAGAAACAGGCCAGCGGTAACCAGCGCTGCCACGCCCGTTCGTCCGCCAACCGCTACGCCCGATGCGCTCTCGACGTAGCTGACCATTGTCGTGTTTCCCATCAACGCTGAGCCGACGGTGCCAATCGCATCGGCAAGCAGCGCGCGCCCGGCACGTGGCAACTTCCCTTCCTTCATAAAGCCCGCCTGCTTGGCTATCCCAATCAACGAACCCACTGTGTCAAACAAATCAAGAAAGAAGAATATGAAGATGACGCCTATGAGGTTTTGCTTTAAGGCCGCCACAACATCCAACTGCAAAACGGTTGGCGCGATTGAAGGCGGCAAACTTACAACTGCTTCAGGCCTGGTCACAACGCCTAGTGGTATGCCTACCAACGCGGCGAACAGGATTCCATACAATATGGCTCCTTTAACCTTTCGCGCGATCAAAATTACAGTGGCTAGAAGACCTAGCAAGGCGACGATCACCGGCTTATTGTTGAAGCTGCCAAGCGCGACAAACGTGTTCGGATCCAACCGCACGAGCCCGGCCCACTCCATTCCGATCAGCGTTATCAGTAATCCTATCCCCACCGCGATTGCCGATTTCAAGGACTCGGGCACCGCCGCGATGATCGTTTCGCGCAGGCCGAATGATGCCGTTGCGACAAAGACGATGCCGGAGATGAACACAGCGCCCAAAGCTGTTTGCCACGGGACCTTCATAGTCAGCACGACCATGTAAGCAAAGAAGAAGTTGTGGCCCATCGCCGGCGCAACCGCCACGGGATAGTTCGCGAGCAATGCCATGAGCACGGTCGCGAAGGCTGTAATCAGACAAGTCGAGGTGAACACCGCGCCTGCATCCATTCCCGCGGCGCCAAGCACCACTGGTTGAACGAAGATGATGTATGCCATCGTCGCGAAGGTTGTAGTTCCGGCAAGGACCTCGGTGCGAAGGTTTGTGCCTTTTTCGCTTAAGTTAAAGTGACGCTTTAACATGCCCTGTAGGTTTTGCCTTTAAAGGGGTTCGCGCCGGTTGATCATGGGCTTTCTTTCCCAAGTGGAAGCAGTCGGTCGACTGATTCTGATCTGCTCAGTCTTCAGTGCGTCGCTTGCTGACGTGCGGCTTCAGTCTGGCGTAAGTGCTCAACACTTCTTGCTTGTGATTGGCGCTGCCGTTGTCGAGAACGACGTGCCGGATCATCACCAGGAGCTTCTCGCGCTTTCCGGCAAAGCGCCCCGTGAGCGGGTCCTGACCGGTGACGTCAACCAACCCCTCCCTTACCCACTTCCAGAATTGTTTTTGGGTGGTCCAGAATTCGTTTTCGTTAGCGCAAACAATTCTAGCTGTCTTCTTCGCTTTCATTAGTCAAGCCAATCGCGTTGCGTGTTGCGTGTTGCGTTGCAGTCAGCGATTCTATCTTCGGCTAAGGAGCCAAAGGGTGAATGAGAGAATGATGCTTACAATTGCCTTGGGAGTCTCCGCCGAACCTCACCTCAGGGCTTCTGCGACGCGAGCTCCCATATCTGCCGGGCTCCTGACGACGTGAATACCCGCGTCTTCCATTGCAGCCATTTTCTCGGCGGCCGTTCCCTTCCCTCCGGCGATGATCGCACCGGCGTGTCCCATTCTTCTTCCCGGGGGCGCGGTTTGTCCGGCGATGAATCCGATCACGGGCTTGGTCATCTTGTCGCGCACATATTGCGCGGCCTGTTCTTCAGCAGTACCGCCGATCTCGCCTATCATAACCACGGCATCAGTCTCAGGATCTTGTTCGAACAGCCTCAGCGCGTCGACAAAGTTTGTGCCGATCACCGGATCGCCGCCGATTCCAAGAGCAGTTGACTGGCCGAGATTCAGATTAGTCAGCTGGTGCACGGCTTCATAGGTCAGAGTCCCGCTGCGTGACACAACTCCTACACGGCCTTCCGTGTGGATGTGGCCGGGCATGATTCCAATCTTGCACCTGCCCGGAGAAATGACGCCGGGACAGTTCGGACCAATAAGCCTCGTGCTTCGATCGCGCAAATAATCGAAGGCGCGGACCATGTCAAGGGCCGGGATGCCTTCGGTAATGCAAACAACGACGGGCAAGCCTGCATCTGCGGCTTCCATAATCGCGTCCGCAGCGAAAGCTGGTGGAACATAAATCACACTGGCATTGGCACCGGTTTCTTTGACTGCGTCGGCCAGCGTGTCGAAGATCGGCACCCCCTCGTGCTCGGCGCCTCCTTTGCCGGGCGTTACTCCAGCAACGACCTTCGTGCCGTAAGCAATCATCTGCCCGGTGTGAAAGGAGCCCTCTTTGCCGGTGATCCCCTGAACGACGACGCGAGTGTTCTTATCGACGAGTATGCTCAAGCAGTTCCCCCAATATCAAATGTCGGCGCAATGAACAACGATAATGACGAGCAATATAACACGCGGGTAAAAACGTTGTGAAGGCGAGTGGCTCCGGAGGCGAGCCGGCGGACTCCAGAGATAAAGATAACAAGCCTTCACTGTCCGGTTGTCGCGCTCACAAACCACCGATGTTCGACAAGAAGTCCTTGGCCATTGACAAATTACGCCGCCTTGGAGTACAACGCTCGACGGGCGGGCCTGAACCGTGCGGGATCGCGCCCGTAGGCAGCAGCCGGCATTCTTCGCGCGTCACTCAAGTTCATTTGCCTTTTCCGGTTACTGATGTTCTCCGAAGGCCCCGAGGTAGCTCGTTTGGTTCCATACGAAATTTCTCATTACCGCATTATCGAGAGACTCGGTGCGGGCGGAATGGGTGAAGTATTCCTGGCCCAGGACGTCCTGCTTGATCGCAAGGTTGCGATCAAGATGCTGCCTGCTAAGTCGATCGGAAATGAACAAGCTAAGAAGCGGCTGTTCCGTGAAGCGAAGGCCGCAGCCACACTCGACCATCCAAACATCTGCGCGATCTACGAAGTCGGGGAAGAAGGAGACTGCGCCTTCATTGTCATGCAGTACATCGAAGGCCGCACTCTCTCCAGTATCATCAAGAACAATGCGCTTTCACCGCTGGAAGTAGTCGACATAGGCACACAAGCGGCAGAAGCGCTGGCCGAAGCGCATTCTCGCGGCGTCATCCATCGGGATATCAAGCCCCAGAACGTAATTATCACTCCTCGCGGTCAGGTGAAGATCCTCGACTTCGGGCTGGCGAAGATCGTCCACGATGAACAAGCGATGCATACGGGGGCCGAGACGGAGAGCCGCCTGACAGACACGGGGGAGATTGTAGGCACAGTCGGATATATGTCCCCCGAACAACTCAGGGATCTGCCGCTTGATGCTCGCAGTGACTTGTTCTCGCTCGGGGTGATGCTCTACGAGTGCGCTACTGGCAAGTCCGCTTTTGTTGGTTCCACCAAAATACAAATATCCTTGCAGGTTATTGAGGTCGACCCGCAAAAGCCTTCTCAACTGAGTGCCGCAGTCCCGAGTGAGTTGGACGCCATCATACTCAAGGCGCTCGCGAAGGACCCCGATGCCCGCTACCAATCAGCCGGCGCGATGTTAGCGGATCTCCGCAGGATGGAAAACGCGCTGCAAGGGAGCGTTCTTAATACCCGGCCGCTGACTCCAACACCGCGGTCGTCGCGGCCGAGGGCACCACAAGGATTGTCGAGCAGGATTCGAACAGCCCCGGTAACGCTCAAGCTGGGCCTCATACTTGTTCCTCTTGTGATCCTCGGAACCTGGTGGGCCGTTCGGACAGCCCGCCCGTCAACGCATCAGCCGTCGCCCGAAGCTAGAAAGTGGTATGAGGACGGCGCTCGCGCCATGCGGGCAGGGGCTTTCTATGAGGCACGCAAGCAGCTCGAGCAATCGATCTCGATAGACGATAGATTCGCGCTTTCGCATGCACGGCTAGCTCAGACATACCTCGAGCTGGACAACATCGACAAGGCGAGGGAGGAACTGTTGCGGGCGCTTTCGCTGGCATCCGATCGGGCGTCGCTCACGAGAGCGGACTCCACATACATAGACGCCATATCCGCGACCGTAGGCCGGGAGTTCGCGAAAGCCATTGACTACTATCAGAAGCTCGCTGATGAAGCGCCAGACTCCGAGAAGGCCAGCGCGTACGTAGACGTGGGGCGCGCATACGACAGAAGCGACAACATCGACAAGGCTCAAGACTCCTATCGGAAAGCCATCGAGAAGGACTCGCAATCTCCGGCAGCATACCTGCGCCTCGCCATTCTCTTAGGCCGGAGCCAGGATTCCAAGAACGCGGATGACGCGTTCAACGAAGCGGAGAGACTCTATCGATTGATGACCAAACCGGAGGGCGTAGCTGAAGTTTTCTATCAGCGCGGGGCGCTCCTTGCCAAGACAAAGCAGCTATCGGAGGCTAAGAAGCACCTGGAAGAAGCGCTCAAGAACGTGCCCGCCGACAACAACTACCAGCTTGTGAAGATCAAGCTTCAACTGAGTGCGGTCTACTACGACGAAGGAGACAGCGAACGCGCCAAGAATATGGCGACTGAGGCGATCGATCTTGCGCAACAGAACAAGACGCAGGACCTCGTGACCAACGGTATGATCGAGCTCGGCTACACGGTTCTCTCACGCGGCGATTTCGATGAGGCGGGCAAATTGTTCAACCAGTCGCTCAGCTTTGCTCAGAGCGACAAGGCGCGCAGCAGCGAAGCAAGAGCACTGGTGGCGCTCGGAGCGTTGAGCTATCAAAAGGGCAATCTTGACGAAGCGATTCCGTTGTTTGAAGAGGCGCTGAAGTTTTATCAAGACGCAGGATATCGCAGGGAAGCCTCGAATGCGTTGCTCTCACTCGCGCGCGCCTATCGCGACAAAGGCAACTATGAAGTGGCGATTCAGACTTTTGAACAACAAGTCAAGCTTGCGACCGAGCTTGACGACCAGGCGCAATTAGCCGCCGCGCATCTGAGTATTGCGACTCTGCTTGGTGTCGAGCAGGAAAGATATCCAGAGGCGCTTGCACATTTGAATACGAGTTACGAGATAGACTCTGCGCGCGGCTCGAAGCTGCGCTCAGCGTATGACCAGATGAATCGAGCTAACTTGCTTTGGCAACTGGGCCGATATAAGGAAGCGAACGATGCGCTCGCTGAAGCATCTGGGGTTGCGATCCAACCCGAGGCCAGCTACAAGATTCTGCTGGCCTGGGTCCACTTGACCTATGGCCAGATGGCGCTTAGCGAGCACCGCTTCGCCGACGTTAGGGAAAAGGGCCGGCTCGCATTGGAAGTCGCCGGCACACAGTACAGAGATATTGCTCTCAGCGCAAAGTGGTCCATCGCACTCGCGGATGCGCTTTCCAACTCGCCTCAGCCCGCAAAGCGGTTGTGCGAGGAAGCAGTAGCAACGGCACGGAGCGCTAAAACTCCCCGAGTTCTATCGAGCGCGCTCCTGGCCCTCGCCGAAGTGCTGCTCCTCGCTAACGATGCGCCTGGCGCGCTAAAGGCCGCCGAAGAGGCGCTACCTATGTTCGAGCTCGGGAAACAGCAAGACTCGGAATGGCGGGCCTCGCTTATCGCGGCGCGCGCGAGCCAAGTCGCCGGAGACAAATCCGCAGCGCAGCAGTTTGCGTCCCGCGCCGAAGGCCTATGCGACGGCCTTCGCCAAATATGGGGCGACGACGCTTATGAAGGTTATTTGCGAAGGCCAGACATTCAGGCCTATCGCCGGCAGCTCGAAGAAGTACTTACCCGCAGCAAGTGAAGTAATATTCAACACCAAAGGAGAACCACACTATGATGCCCGTAACTCAGATGCCCGCACACGATGCCAGCCAGTTGCCACCAGTCTACTTCAGCCGCGAACCCCCAGGGGGCGGTTCCGCGGGTGGCGGGAAGAGACCAGGGGGCAAGCCAGCAAGCAAGCCAGCGCCCAAGAAGGGCGGCGGGAAAAAGACCTCGAAGAAACGCTAGTGAGAATGTAAGACAGTCTCTTGGCCCCATCCGTCCGAGGCTGAATTCATGTAGCTTGTCGGTTGGCCATTCCGTCGGCCCCACCGAGCAAGGCTAAGTGTGTCCAGCCTCATTTGCGCCGCCGTGATTTGTCGCCTTGATGCGGAGGTGAACCCTCAATAGCATGGGACCGATTGCGAGGAAGCTATGCCTGAAAAAGAAGAAGTCGGAGCGAGAGCCAAGCTAACGGAAGCCGACGCTGCGGCAAGGAGTGATCCTGCCGCCGTAACTCCACTCTCGAAGTTTCTAGAAGCCTGCGAAAAAAGGACGAGATTGTCCCGACAAGATCGCCTCCGAATAGTCGAGCAAGCGCTCCTCCTGCTGAACATGAACTATGTCCACCTTCCACTCAAGCGCGCGATGCACGCGGTTGATCCTATCCAGCGACTCAAGCTACTCAGGTTCCGCCTCTCGGAAATGAAAGACAGCGAGCTGCCAAGCGAGATGCAGTTCCACCAGAGGATGATGGAAATCTTCGCCTCCACCCGCGATCTTCACACGATGTATTTATTGCCCGAGCCGTTCATAGATCACGTTGCTTATCTCCCGTTCCTCATCGAGCAGTACTTCGAAAGGAACAGGAAAGGCAAAAGAGTCGAGAAGTTCATGGTCTCGCGCGTGGTCAAGGAATTCTACCAGTCGATTCCGAACGCCGGGCCCGAGGTGCTCTCATTCGAGCCGGGCGTCGACGTGCTCTACTGGAACGGCGTGCCTATCAAGAGGGCCATCGAATTAAACGGGGAGTCGCAAGCGGGCAGCAACATTGATGCGCGGTTCGCGCGCGGGCTTGATAGCCTCACGATAAGACCCCTGGATACTTCGCTTCCGCCGGATGAACGATGGGTGAATCTCACTTACCGATCGAAGACGGGAGAGAACTTCACGCTCAATCAAGATTGGCTTGTGCTCAAGACCGGCGAGGCCGCAACGCCCCCGTTGGCGTCAAAGTCCACCAGGAAAAAGAGAGCCGCAATCGACATCAAGAAAACCAAGATCAATCAACTAACGAAAACCCTGTTTGCTCCGCGTGATGTGCCCGTTCGGAAGTCCTTGCAGCATATATTGTACGCCGAGACCAGAAACGTAGACGGGAGAGAATTCGGCTACATTCGTCTCTTTACTTTTGAGGTTGGTGACCCGGACGAATTCGTTAAGGACTTTGCCCAGGTAATCAAGTCTGACGGATTCCCTCAGGAAGGCCTCATCATAGACGTGCGCAGCAACCCAGGGGGAAGGATCAGAGCAGGCGAGCGGCTGCTTCAGTTGTTTACACCGCGGCGGATCAAGCCCGAGCTATTCGAGTTCCTTAACACCCCATCGAACCTCGAGATTTGCCGTTCGGCCCCCAAGGGCTGGCAGTTGGATCAGTGGGCTGAATCCATTGCAGAGTCTGTGGTCACAGGGGCGATCTATTCCACCGGCTTTCCGCTTAACTGTGAAGAATCTTGCAATGATATCGGCCAGACATACTATGGCCCTGTCGTGCTCATAACCGATGCACTGTCCTATAGCACGACTGACATGTTTGCTGCTGGTTTCCAGGACAACGAGATCGGCGAGATCCTCGGAACGAGTGACAATACGGGGGCCGGCGGCGCGGAGTTCTGGCGGTACCAGAACCTGGTGGATGCCTCTAAGGACAGCTCGACCTTCAAACCGCTCCCCAGGGGCGCTGATATCGTGCTTGCGGTTCGCCGCAGCATACGCGTAGGCCGGCACGCCGGAAGGCCTCTTGAAGAAATTGGGATCGTCCCCGACAGGCGTCACCATATGACAAAGCGAGACGTTCTGGGGACGAACGATGATCTGATCAAAAGGGCCGCGAAGATACTGGCGAAGAAACCAGTGTACCGGCTTTCAGTCGAACATCTCACCCGGAAAGACGGCACTCGCGGGATAGTTGTCACAGCGTCCTCGAAGGTCGAGCCCTCCGACAGCGTGAAGAACATCTCCCGTCTTGATGTCTACATGGACGGCCGGCCATACAAATCTGTCGACGCCAGGGAAGGCTCGATACTGGCCAGAAGGATAACGCTGCGCCGACGCGGAACAAGGAAAAGAGAACTCCTGCTTGAAGCCTATGATGGAACGAACAATCTTGTTGCGATCTACAAACGCTTCGTCTGAAGAAGCTACCGGAAAATGGATCAAGCCGATGATCCTTGAGGGGCGTCCGTGGGCGCCCCTCGGTCGTGAGGTTCTCGTTAGGGAGGAGGGACGCCCGCGGAGGGACGCCCGTACAGGAGTTCATCAAAATCATGTTGACTGACTACTACACATACGAGCCGCCGGTCACCAACACGCAATGTCCAGTCACATAATCAGCCAGCGGTGACGCGAGGAATAAAACCGGTCCCGCCGCTTCGTCAGGAGTTCCAGCACGTCCGAGCGGGATAAACTGCGCGGCCATCTGCCGCATCTGGTCCGGAATTCCCAGCTCGACCTGTTTGCCCGCGCGCTCAATCGTCTCGTGCTTCTCCTTCGCTTGCGTAAGCCGAGTATCGATGAAGCCATAAGCCACCGCGTTGACGTTGATGTTGAACCGACCCCATTCTTTTGCCATCGTCTTGGTGACTCCAACGATGCCCATCTTTCCTGCTGAGTAATTGACCTGCCCGGGATTCCCGGCGACGCCCGAGGTCGACGACACGTTGACGATCTTTCGATGGACTCGCTTGCCTTCCGCGATTTCCTGTTTAGCTGCCTCGCGCATGTAAGGAGTCGCCGCTCTGATGATTCGGAACGGCGCCGTCAGATGAACGTCGATCATTGCGTACCACTGTTCGTCGGTCATGTTTTGTATGACCGCGTCCCACGTGTACCCGGCGTTGTTCACTATGATGTCAATTCCGCCGAATGATTCGGCGCAGGTCTTGACCAACCGATCCGGAAACTCGACGTCGGTCACGCTTCCCGCGCAAACAACTGCCTTGCCGCCCGCCGCGTTAATTTCATCAGCGGTAGCCTGAGCGACTTCCGCGTCGATATCGTTGATCACAACAGAGGCGCCGTGTTCGGCGAAGAGCTTTGCTATGCTGCGGCCGATGCCGCGGCCCGAGCCTGTAACGATTGCGGACTTGCCTTGAAGCAGTCTGTAGTCTGTCATCTATAATTCCTTTCGAATAATTTGAATGCCTCGCGCAAGCCTTGGCGCGAAGCGAAATAATACACTGCCGAAAAATCGACGGCAAAGTCGCCGGCGTTATTAGCTTTCGCCGTGATCTGCAGATTAGGTAATACAGATTCCGCCATCAACAGGAATCACAACGCCGTTCACATACGCGCCCGCTCGCGAGGCCAAATAAATCGCGACTCCAGCCATGTCCTCGGGCGAGCCGATCCGGCCAAGCGGGCAGTCCGCTTCAATCTTGTCCTTGAAGTTTTCCAGCAACCACTTGGTCATCTGGCTTTCGAATGGACCGGGCGCGATCGCATTCACGGTTATGTTGCGCGGCCCGAGCTTCACCGCAAGAACCCGCGTCAAATGATGAACCGCTGCCTTACTCGGAGCATAAGCGTAGTTCTCGACGCTCGGAACTTTGATCCCATCGATCGAGCCGATATTAATAACCCGGCCAGGGTCGCCCGGACGCGCTGCTTTCTCGAGCAAGGGCACCAAGTCTCTTGTAAGAAAAAATACCGCCTTGACGTTGGTGTCCATCACCTTGTCAAAGCCCGCTTCAGGGTAGTCCGCAAGCGGCGCTCCCCACGCGGCTCCGGCGTTGTTTACGAGGATGTGCAATGCCTTCTCTTTAGCCGACAACTCCTGAACCAGATGCGCGCATCCTTCACTTGTTGAGACGTCCGCTGGAATTGAATAGCACGACCCGATGGCGGAAAGTTCTTTCGCTACTTGATCGCAGACTTCAGCTTTGCGCGACGAAATGTAGACTTTCGCGCCGGCTTGAACGTATCCTCGCGCGATCATCAAACCGATGCCGCGTGAGCCTCCAGTTACCAGAGCGACTTTTCCCTTGATCGAAAACAATTCCTGTACGTTGATCGCTTGATCTGTCATTGAGCTTCCCTCTTAACGTGATTTGTTCATACCAGCGACACGATTCCGCATCAACCGCATCGCGTCAGTCATCGCCACACACAAATGAGTCGAGCGGACTGTACCAGTTCTTTGAACCCGGTGCCATCCGACGGACGCTGAGGTCCGACAAACTTCAGTTTGTCGGCACAAGCCGGTCAGACGACAGACTGACGTTTGTCGGACATTCAAATTAAGGCACCGCGATCGCTCTTGACGCCTCTCTTTAGATTGGGCTTAAATGCGAAGTCCGAAGGATGGCCCCTTCGTTCCAAATCAAATTTGAGCCTCTGGTTACAATCCAATGCTGATCTACGGATATCTGCTAATGGCAAGCAACGCTCTGCTGATTCTTGGCGGCGCGACTATGTATTGGTTCTCGCCCAGGCTCAGGCGCAACTGGGTACTCGGATACGGCACGCCGCGGTCGATGATCAACGATGCGACATGGCAATCTGCCAATCGCTTCGCAGGTACGGCCCTCGCCCTGCTGACGCTTGTGGCGATGTTCGTCCAGGTGAGCCTGTGGCGGATCATCGGATCAAATGATGTGGCCCAGGCGCTCGCGGCGGCCTCGATATTATCGCTTCCCTTTTTAGTAATGTATCTGACTGAGCGTCATCTTGCGCGAGTGTTCAGAAACTGAGGTGATACACCTGTAAGGGCGTCCCTCCCGTGGGCGCCCCTCTTCGGTAATCGAAGCGGGCCTGCAAAGAGGGGCGCCCACGGAGGGACGCCCTTACAGGTCCATCGCCGTCACTGACTACTACCCTAACGAAACGTCACGCGAACGCGAGCGCTAAACTCGCGCGGATATCCGAAGTGAGTTCCCTCGAATGGATTTCCGAAATTGTAAGCGAAGCGCCGGTCCGTAAGGTTCAACACGTCAAACTGCAGACGCAAGCCAACACGTTCTTTGCTGAA
>JADGNW010000376.1 GCA_017883315.1 Blastocatellia bacterium
CAATCGTCAAGTACGAGATGCATCGCCGCGAGTCCAATCGGTACGGGCCGGCGAAGGCGTCCGTCGGACAAGCATCGATGCAGCGATGGCAGGTGCCGCAACTAACTTTGATTTCGTGGTTGTCAGCAGGAAGCTCGAGGTCAAGGAGAATCTCAGACAGAAAGAACCACGAGCCGCTTCGCGGCTGCAGCAGATTCGTGTTCTTGCCGAAGAAGCCGATGCCTGCGCGGGAGGCGGCCGCTCGCTCGAGCAGCGGCACCGCATCGACAAAGCATCGCGCATGAATCGGGCGAGCCGCGATGTGTTCGATCTTACTGACGAGCGCTTGCAGCCGCGGCTTCACTACATCGTGATAGTCGCGGCCCCACGCGTAACGAGCAACGCGTCCGTATCGACGCTCGTTTTCAAATACCGGCGCCTCGGCGTAATAGTCGACCGCCAGCGTTATCAATGACAGCGCGTAAGGCACCAGCACGCGCGGGTGAGCGTGAAGCTCCGGCCTTCGCGTCATGTAGTCCATGCCCGCTGCGAAGCCCGCTTCACGCCACTCTTGATAGGCTTCATCATCGCCAGCGAGCGGTTCGACCGAAGCGATGCCCGCGATACTGAAGCCAAGCTCGCGCGCGGCGTTCTTGATTTGCGTTACGATCTCGCTCACGAAGGAAGGCTATCTATCGTGTGAGAGGGGTGTCAATCAGTAGCCTGCAAAATGACAGATGCTGAGCGAACAGAGCCCGTCGCCAGCCCTGTTCGCTCAGCCAGTGTTCGATGTTCGATGTAATCGCGCTAACTAAAATCGGCGATAGCCGCCGCCGCCGTACTGGCGATAACCGGCTTGGTATCCTTGACGGAATCCCTGTCGATACGCCGCATTGCCCGATCTATAGTGGCTCGAGTTGTTCGGATCGGGGTTGCGTCGGCTACGAGCATCTTCCTGGCCTCGATTTAGCCCATCGTAATAACCCTTCTGAACTTCGGCGTTATTGTAGCCGCCACCATAACCGCCATAGCCACCGCCGTTCTGGTAGCCGCCGTTCCCGTAGCCGCCGTAGCCGCCGTTGCGGTAGCCGCCGTTCCCGTAGCTGCCGTTCCCGTAACCGCCGTACGGATAGGTTCTGGGATACGTATATCCGTAGCGATTCCTCTGTTGCTCTTGTTGCCACGCCGACTGACGAGCGCGTTCAGCCTGCTGCTGGCGATTCCAATTGCTGTCACGGCTGCGATCTCGCTGCACAGACTGATCTCGTTGCACAGACTGATCTCGTTGCACAGACCGATCTCGCTGCACAGACTGATCTCGTTGCACAGACCGATCTCGTTGCACAGACCGATCTCGTTGCTCAGTCCGCTGATTGCGATCCGCACGATTGTCGCGGTCTCGATCTTGAGCCTGCGCGGTTGTCCCGGAAATCATCCCGGCGCTGAACAGAACGATAAAGGCAAAAGCCGCTCCCGCGATCATTTTCCTTACTTGATTGAATCTCATAGTCAGGTCACCTCTCATTTTGGCAATTTCCCATCTTGCCAGATTCCTCGAATACTAGGATTGCAATGCGTGGCCCAAAGGTGGCCTGGGGCCCTTCCTTCTCTTATGAATAATGCCGTTTGGGTCGTCTGGCGGCTTTGACACCTAATACGCCGCCGCCCCAAAGATTAGCCGGAAGAGATCAAGAAACGGAACGACAATGCAAGAAGGCGGCCGCGTGTCGGTTGTGAAGCGTCGCACTCAGGCCGCATACTGACTTACCGTTTAGAGCGATCCGAATCGGAGGCACTCGGCACTACTAATGAGCAGCGCACCAAACAAAATCATCTACTCGATGGTCGGAGTCGGGAAGTACTACGACAAGAAGCCGGTCATCAAGGATATCTATCTTTCTTACTTCTACGGCGCGAAGATCGGCGTGATCGGACTCAACGGCTCCGGGAAGAGCTCGCTGCTAAGAATCATCGCGGGCGTTGATAAGGAGTTCGTCGGCGAGACCGTGATCTCGCCCGGCTACACGATTGGCTTTCTCGAACAGGAGCCGCGTCTCGATGAGTCCAAGACCGTGCGCGAGATCGTCGAGGAAGGCGTTCACGAAACAGTCGACCTCTTAAAACAGTTCGATCAGATCAACGAGAAGTTCGCCGAGCCAATGACCGACGACGAGATGACCGCGCTGCTCGAACAACAGGGCACGGTGCAAGAAAAACTAGATGCCGCGAACGCGTGGGACCTGGATAGCCGGCTCGAGATGGCGATGGACGCTTTGCGATGTCCCGCGGGAGAAACGCCGGTCAAGATTCTATCAGGCGGGGAGCTGAGACGTGTGGCGCTGTGCCGGCTCCTGCTCAAACAGCCTGACATTCTTCTTCTCGATGAGCCTACGAATCATCTCGACGCTGAATCGGTCGCGTGGCTCGAACAGCATCTTCAAAAATATCCCGGCACAGTGATCGCCGTTACTCACGATCGCTATTTCCTCGACAACGTCGCCGGTTGGATTTTAGAGCTCGATCAGGGACGCGGCATTCCGTGGGAAGGCAATTACTCGTCGTGGCTCGAGCAGAAGCAGCTTCGATTGGCCAATGAAGAGAAAGGCGAATCACAGCGCCAGAAGACGCTCCAGCGTGAGCTCGAGTGGATTCGCATGTCGCCGAAAGGCCGGCACGCGAAATCGAAAGCGCGCATCAATTCTTATGAAGCGCTGCTCTCGCAGGAGAGCGAAAAACGGGGTCGCGAGCTTGAGATCTACATTCCGCCCGGGCCGCGACTCGGCGACCTCGTAATCGAAGCCCGGGAAGTCAGCAAGGCTTACGGCGACAATCTTCTGATGGAAGCGATGTCGTTCGCTCTTCCGCCGGGCGGAATAATCGGTGTCATCGGTCCGAACGGCGCGGGCAAGACTACTCTGTTCAGAATGATCACCGGGCAGGAGCAACCGGACAGCGGAGCTTTCAAGGTTGGATCGAGCGTCAAACTTGGTTACGTCGATCAGAGCCGCGACGCGCTGGATGCGAACAAGACGATCTGGGAAGAAATCTCCGGTGGGCAAGATTCGATCGAGCTCGGGAAGCGTCAGATGAACTCTAGAGCTTATGTAGCTCGCTTCAATTTTTCCGGGACTGACCAACAGAAAAAGGTTGGCATGCTTTCGGGCGGCGAGCGAAATCGTGTTCATCTAGCAAAGATGTTGAAGGAAGTCGCGAACGTGCTGTTGCTCGACGAGCCGACGAACGATCTGGACGTCAACACGATGCGCGCGCTCGAAGAAGCCCTCGAAAACTTTGCCGGTTGCGCAGTCGTCATCAGTCACGACCGATGGTTTCTCGATCGCATAGCTACCCACATTCTCGCGTTCGAAGGTGACAGCCGCGTTGTGTGGTTCGACGGTAATTATTCGGAGTACGAAGCAGATCGCCATGCCAGGCTCGGTGCGGCAGCGGATCAGCCGCATCGAATCAAGTATCGTCATCTGACGAGGAGCTAAGCATGTAGGGGCGGGCCCTCCGTGGCCGCCCTCTTCCTAATATCGGCGCCTTTATGGAACAACGAGGGGCGGCCACGGAGGGCCCGCGCCTGCATGCTCAGAAAGGTGAGAAGATGAGAAGACTCTGGGCAGTAACATTGATCGCTACGATGGCGGCATGCACATCATCGAAGACGTCGGAGAAAACAATGACCAACACCGCAGACAACGACTTCAAGAAGACTCACGACGCATACGTCGTCGAGTTCCTGCGTCGCAATCCGACGGTCAACACGTATCTGGGCGGCGCGGGGCTTGATCCGTCTCTCGCGGAGGTCGACGGGACCTTGCGCGATCACTCGGCCGCGGCGCTTGAAGCCGAGGACCGCTGGCTCGCTGATTCGCAGAAGTCTTTTGAAGCGATCGATCACAATACCCTGTCAGCCACTCGCCGCATCGATCGCGAAGTCGCGCTTGCGCAGATCGCTTTCCTTCTTCGTCAACACCAGGTGCGCCGGTATCAGGAGCGCTCGCTTGACACTTATACCGATGAGCCGTTCCGCGCGATCGACTGGCAGTTGCAGGGGATGACTCAGACGGGAGAGAAGACCTATGGCACAGATGAAGAGTGGTCGTTGGTGGCCAAACGCGTGAGCGTGATTCCGCGTTTTCTCTCCGTTGCCCAAGAGCAACTACTCGCAGGAATAACTTCCAACAACACGCCGGACTTCCGAATGTTGAAGCGCAACGGCATAGACACATCGGACGCCGACGCGAAGTATTTCGAAGATACGTTGCCGACGCTTGCCGAGGATCAAATCAGCGGTCCGCAGCGGGACCAGTTGCTCGCTCAAATTCGTGACGCCTCGAAACAGGCTGCAGGAGCCTATCGTGGGCTGCGTGACTTTGTCGCAACGACCTTCTTTGACGACGTGGCATCGAACAAGGTCAAGCCGCAATTCGCGGGCGATCGATTCGCAATGGGCGAAGCTGAATACAACTGGGCGCTCAAAAACAATTTCCATGTCGATAAGACCGCGGCTCAACTCTACGAAGAAGCGTGGCCCATAGTCGAAGCGACGCAAAAAGGGATGATCGATTTGGCCCGTGAGATCGGCAAAGCTCACGGGTGGACTTTGCCCCCCGAAGGCACCGCTGCCGTGCGCGCCGTGTTCGACGAACTCTCGAAAGACTATCCAAAGTCCGACGCCGAGATGATCGCGTGGTATCGAGA
This sequence comes from Blastocatellia bacterium, assembly GCA_017883315.1. GTDB lineage: Bacteria > Acidobacteriota > Blastocatellia > UBA7656 > UBA7656 > Onstottus_A. The sequence goes on from JADGNW010000376.1 coordinate 4,687, forward strand.
CGCAGCGTTCCGGCTTGTTGACTACGCGCACAAGACTGGGATCTTCGACGTGCCCGCCGACTACAAACTTGACGTCACCGAAACACCGCCGCCGCTGCGAGCTTCAATCGACGGCGCGGCCTACTATCCGGCGCCTCCGTTCAAGACCACGGGAGTCGGGCGGTTCTACGTGACGCCTACCGACAACGACCCGGCTGCGTTGAAGGCGAACAATCGTTCGGCGCTCGCCGACCTATCTGCTCACGAAGGCTTCCCCGGGCACGACTGGCATTACAAGGTGATGACTCAGTTCCGGGATCAAATTGCCAGCGTGAGATGGCTCACGCCGGGTGCAGTGGAAGATTCATCGTCTATGTGGGAAGACTCGATGGCCGCCGAAGGCTGGGCGCTCTATGCAGAAGCCTTGATGGCCGAGCCGCAGCCCGGAGCGCCACAAGGAGCGTACACGCCGGAAGAACGGCTTTATCAGTTGCAAGGCAAGCTCTATCGCGATCTTCGCGTGCGTGTGGACACGGGAATTCACACCGGCCGAATGAGCTACGATGACGCGGTTGATCTGTTCTCGCAGGTAGTCGATTTTCTTCCGGGCTCGTGCCGCGACGCTTCG
>JADGNW010000377.1 GCA_017883315.1 Blastocatellia bacterium
CGTTCTTGCAGACGCCGGGCGGTCGGGTCTTCGCCGTAGACATCATCGCCGACCTCCGCGCGAGCCATGGCCTCTCGCATTTCATCGGTTGGTTTTGTAACCGTGTCGCTTCGAAGATCGATGTAGTTCACCGGAGTAATTCCTTTGCTGATGATGAGATTTCGCAGTTGAAGAGAATAAGCTATCCGGTGATTGCCACTCAAGCACGCTTCTGCAGACTCTCCGCGTTCTTTGCGGGCCTAGGCGTCTTGGCGCGAAACTACCTATCGCGACCTGGTTTCGGGCAAAGCACGCTAAGAACTCGCAAAGCCGCAAAAGAGCGATTGCAATGCGCCGAGCGCTTGTAGATAATCAGCCCGGTTCGAATCGAATAGACTTCAGCGTTGGCAAATCGAATGATAAATCTATCTCCGGAAGTCTTCCGTGAAGCAAGAGCCCGAGTTGCGCCACACGTCTATCACACTCCCCTTCTGACATCGCGATTGCTCAGCGAGGCAAGCGGCTTCGACATGAGGCTCAAAGCTGAAATCTTTCAACGCACAGGCTCTTACAAGATTCGCGGACCGCTGAACAAGTTCGCGTATCTTTCAGACGAGCAACGCAACCGCGGAGTGATATGTTCATCAGCCGGCAATCACGCTCAAGGCGTCGCGTTGGCGGCCAAACTGAACGGCATGCGCGCAGTCGTTGTTATGGCTGAGAACGCAACGCCGTCAAAGATCGAAGCCACTCGCGCATACGGCGCTGAGGTCGTACTGCACGGTTCGATCTGGGACGAGGCCAACGAAAAAGCGATACAGCTTTGCGAAGAACGTGGGCTGACTTACATTCATCCGTTCGACGATCCTCACTTGATAGCCGGGCAACGGACGCTTGGCTTGGAAATCTACGAAGACTTTCCCGAAGCTGACGTAGTCGTTGTTCCAATCGGCGGCGGCGGGTTGATCTCGGGCGTGGCGATGGCCCTCAAGGGCTTGAATCCGAAAATTAAGATCATCGGGGTCGAATCATCGGGAGCGCCCGCTATGAAGTTGAGCGTCGAGCGAGGCCACCTCGTTACGCTGGACGAGGTCGATTGCATCATCGACGGTCTGCGAGTGAAGCGCGTTGGCGAGCACACGTTCGACGCGGTGCGCCAGTTTGTAGACGAGATAGTCGCTCTGCCCGACTCGCAGATTTTTGAAGCGCTCATCTGGATCATGCATCACTGCAAGCTGGTAGTCGAAGGCGCCGCCGCTGCATCGGTCGCGGCGGTGTTGAACGGCCTCGTTAAAGCGCCTCGCGGCTCGAAGGTTGTTTGCGTTCTGAGCGGCGGCAACGTGAACCTCCAACAGCTCAAAGGACTGAAGTGGAATTGAAAATGCGTGCCCGCAGGGCGTGACGATTTGTCACCGAGTTGAGTAGTGTCCTGATTGCGCGTTGCTAAGGAGCAGGTTATGCCCCCAAAATGGGAGTATCTTCTCATCCGAATGGATGTCAGCGCGGGCAGCACATTAGATCAAGGACATGTTGCCAATCAATTAAGCCAATTAGGACAAGACGGCTGGGAGCTTACAGGAATTGTTCAAGACGAAATTGGACGTTTCGCCAAGTTTGTTTTCAAGCGACCCTTAACCTAGCAACACGGAGACTAGGACACTTCCCCGAGTTGATTACACCGGCGCTGGCAATTAGAATCCGAGAAGATTAAATGTCGACCGTTGCGATCACAAACGTACGCGAAGCTCGCACCACTGCGAACGAGTGGCTTATTTCTCATTTACCCGATCGCTTCGCTGCTGGAATACCCGAGTACGATTACGACCTTCACGGTTGGCGGATTCCCGTATGGCTCTCCTATCCTGGGCTAGAGGCCCTCGGTCCACTCGGGGAACTAATCGTCGATGAGAGCGGAACTGTTAGCACACATACCGCTGTTGATGAGATGAAGGACCGGGCGCTCAAACTCTACGAACAACACCGTGACCAGATCGAAGCCCCTCTTCTTTAAGCAGGAAACGCGCTACTCGTGCGCCCCTGCTTGCCTGCGTATGGTGCTGAGCGCCTTTGGCAAGCATGTCGACGAAGCCACGTTGCGGCAGCTTTCTGATTGCTCTCCATTAGGAACAGACGCGTTTCAGTTGGTCGAGGCAGCACGGAAGCTAGGCTTCACGGCTACTCGCAAATACACACTTGCATCAGTCGATGATCTTGCGCGCTTGCTTGATGCGAGTTCGTTCCCAATAGTCTATGTTGATTTATGGCCGCTGCGGGGCGGTCTGAGTGGGCAGTATCACTCGTTGGTAGTCAAGGCAATCAAACTGGAGAGCGTCCTCGTACTCGATCCATTAGGGGGCGAGCGCGAAATACCGACGGAAGACTTTCAGGCTGCTTGGGAAGAGATGCGTTGCCTCGCGATTGTCGTTGAGCGCTGAGCGGTACGGGCCGTCAGCAGAACCGATTGTTTGACACTTTCCACTTCCTTCACTTATAGTCGCACCCGCCAATCACTCAAGTTGCGCGAGCCGCTTCTATGACCCAGCCCGCGAAGTTCGTTGTCTCTTACCCGAAGACCATCATTGCCGCCACCATCGCAATCACAATCGCCTACGTCGCGGTTATTCTGATTTACGGAATCAGCTTTAATGGTTCGCCCGAAACGCTGGCGCGAAAAGACGAGACCTTTCGTTTTTACGACGAGACTCGAAACATTTTCGGCGACGATCGCGTGATCATCGTAGCTATAACCACCAACGAAGTCTTCACTCCAGAATTCCTCGAACGACTCGATCGCCTGACAAACAAGCTTGCTGCTGTCGCCGGCGTCGATCAGGCGTTGAGCCTGACCAATGTCAAAGAGATCAAGCGCGACCAGGCGGCTGTCAGCGTCGGGCGCCTGATCGATGTTCACCAGATCAGCAGTGCGAATGGCGACCAACTCCAGGAACTCAAGCAACAGGTCACGCGCGATCCACTGTACGCGCGTCATTACGTTTCAGTTGATGGCAAGACCGCTGCCGTTGACGTGTTCCTTAAACCCTTGAGTGAATCTCAAACCCGTGCGGTAGCCGAACAGCTCGAGCGCCTCGCAAGTTCGGAGGCTGATGGCGACGAAGTGTTCCTCGCAGGAGTTGCAATTGTCGATGCGCGCGGCATAAAGAGCATGCTGCGCGACATGCTTGTACTCTCCCCAATCGCCGCCGCGCTGTGTTTCGGAGTTTTTCTTTTCGCGTTTCGCAGCTTGTGGGGCGCGCTGCTTCCGATGGCAGCGTTGATAACCGGTCTCGTCTGGACAATCGGGCTAATGAGCTTGCTGGGCCGGCCGTTTACGCTCGCGACGCTGCCGCTGCCGACTATGTTGATGGCAGTCGGCGGCTCGTACATCTTTCACGTGCTGAATCAGTATCGCGTATCGATGTCATCGCTTGGCCCTAACGCCGATTTGAAAAGCGAACAAGCCGCGTGGCTCGACGGCCTGTCTTTCATAGGCCCGGCCGTGATTGTGTCGGGCACCGCCACGATGGCGGGCTTTGGCGCGCTTGCTTCAAGCGCAGTGCCGACCGCACGCGACATGGGCATATTCGAAGCGCTGGGCGTTTTGGCGCTGCTCGTATTGACTGTAGCATTTATTCCAGCAGCGCTTTCTCTACTTCCGCGCGACGCGCTTGGCAAAACCGGTGCGCGGCGAGCGGACTACGCGGTGTCGCTCAACAGGTTGCTTGTCAGCATCACCGCGCTGGTCCTGTTTCGAAGACGCGCAATATTGATCGGGACCCTGCTTGCAACAGTTGTGATCGGCATTGGAGCCACTCGGCTGGAGGTGAATACCAACTACCTGCAAATATTTCCGCAAGGAAGCCCAACGGTGCGGGATGCCGTTAAGCTTCACGAGCGGATTGCGGGCGCGGCTACTGTTCAATTAGTCGTGACCGGCGGGCCGGGAGCGACTGGTGACCCTGATTTCCTGCGAGCGATCTCGTCGATCGAGCGCTTCGCTCTGACCCTGCGCGACGTCGACACGGCAATCTCAGTGGCCGACGTTGTGAAGCGCATCAACAGCGTGTTGCCAAACTCTACCAACGGCGCGCTCGACGAAATTCCTGGAGATCGTAAGCGGCTGTCTTCGATATTCCAGGATTATCTTTCACAGGATGAGTCGCTCAATCACCTTGTGAGCGCCGACGGCTCGCGAGCGATGATCATTCTCAGAACCAATCTCTTCAGCTCGAACGAACTTCTCAAGCTCACCCGCGCGATAGATGAGTGGGCCGTGGTCAATCTTCCAGCGGGAATCACGCAGCGCGCGACCGGCTCGATCATTCTTCTCAACGATGCTTCCGATGCCGTCGCCGCTTCTCAGTCATCGAGCCTGGCGATTGCGCTGGTCACGATTTATCTGATGATGGTTGTGTTGTTCCGCTCTTTCGCCACGGGGTTGCTGGCGCTCCTACCAAACTTGATTCCGATTGTCTGGTACTTCGGAGTCCTCGGCTGGAGTAGGACGCCTCTCGACATAACAACCAGCCTCGTCGCGAGCGCGGTGCTCGGACTGGCGGTCGATAACGCGGTTCACATGATCCGGCGCTATCGCCAGTGCGTGGCCGAACGAAAGCGAGAATCGGCCGAACACGGCGCCGAGCTTGGAGCTCTGGCGGCAACCGACGAAGGATGGGTGATCTGGTTGGCAATGCTCAGGACCGGCAAGCCGATGGTGCTTGCGAACGTCATGCTGATCGCGGCGTTTCTGATCTTCGTGCTATCTTCGTTTGTGCCGGTCAGGATAGCGGGGCTCTTGTGGGCTTTTACAATCGGCGCATGTCTCGGCGCTGACTTGATATTTTTGCCGGTGCTGATGAAGACCAGGACATTTGCGCGAGCAGCGCTTGGAAGGAACGACGCCAAGACCGAAGCAATGAAGGAATAGAGGACGGATGATACGGATCAAACGAATCAAGATGCATCAGATCGGTGTGAATCCCTCTCAGCCGTGGTCTATTTCGGCATCGCTCTTTCTCTTGATCGGAATCAGCTTGCTGCCGGTCGTGTTCGATGGCTGCCGTAAGGAATCCAACTCTGGTACGTCGAATGCAACCAACGAGAACACCAGTAGAAGTTCCCCGGGTCTCGACGCCGCCTCGATCATCGAACGGAATCGCGCGCTCGACAGCAGTCATGATTCGACAATCAAGATGCGAGCGCGAATCTCAGGTGCCGAAAAGTCGGAAGATCTCAACGCGCCCCGCCAGGTCGAGTTGACGATGTATCGAACGCACGGACCGGGCGGGCAGCTCCTTTTCCTGATTGAGTTCACATCACCCACGGAAGAGCGCGATCGGGACGGGCTCATCACCGTCTATCCCGACAGCCGAATAGAAGGCGTTCGTTACGTTCAGAGCACCGATAGCTTCATCGTTGCGACTGACCCCGCAAGCGAAGACGCGCTGTTTGGGATGACCCTGCAAGAGCTCATAGAGGGCCAGCCCGAGAAGTATGACTTCTCACTGATTGGCGATGAGACATACAATGGAACTTCAGCGTATCGATTGCGAGGGACGCTCAAACCGGCCGCCGAGTCAAAGTTTCCGCGGACCGAGTTCCTGATCTCGAAACAAACTTTCGTCCTGTTGCAAGCCGAGTTCTACGACAATCACAACGAGCTTGCGCGACGGCTCACGGTGGGTAAGACGGAACAGATCGCCGGCCACTGGATTCGAACGGTCTGGTCGATCGACAATCGCGCCCGGCAGAAGAAGATTGATTTTGAGGCGGTGGATGTGAAGTACGATCAGAACCTGCGCGACTCGATTTTCACGCGCGAGCATTTGAAGAAGATTGCGTCTCGGTGAAGGAAATTTGCAGAGGGGCTGAGGTGCTGAGGCTCCGCCCCTTCGCTCCTCTCCACCTCTGCCCCTCCACTACCCCGCTCCTCTGCTAACAAACGACTATGCCTACCGACGATCTTCTCGCCCTCATTGGTCGCGCCGATGAACTGTATCACCACCGCAGCCAGCCCGGGTCGGTGAGAGAATCGGTTATGGTGCTGTCAGGCGCGCGAGCCGGTAGCGACCGTTACGAAGTTCAGTGGCGGCTTGCTCGCGCGCTCTTCTTTCTTGGTCAGCAGGCAGGCTCGCGCGATTCAGCACGACAACTCTACTCCGCAGGCATCGACGCAGGCGAACGCGCGGTCGCGCTCAACTCCGAACGTGTGGAAGGTCATTTTTGGGTGGGCGTGAATCTTGCGCTGTTTGCGGAGATCGGCGGCGGCATTCGAGCACTGCGAGCGCTTCGATGGGCAAGAACCGAATTGAAGCGGGCGGTCAGCATAAGCGAGAAGTATCACGACGCGGGCCCACTGCGTGTGCTCGGCAGGCTCGAACACAAGGCGCCAAGGCTAGTCGGTGGAAACCGGAAGCGAAGTCGCGAACTCCTCGAACGCGCGCTTGCGATCGCGCCTTCAAACAGCGTGACCTTGATCTACGCGGCCGAACTCGCGTTGGACACGGGCGAGCGCGATCGTGCGACGTCTCTTCTTCAACAGGTTCTCGCGTCGTCGATCGATGCGGATTGGGAATTCGAAAACAACCGCGATCACGAACTGGCTCGTTCAATTCTCGACCGGCTTACGGCATCTTGAATGCGCCCTGAACCAGCATGGATAAGACTGCCGGTCGTGTCGTACAATTGCCCAACACGAGGGTTCGACGCGAACATCCGCACTCTTGGGAGGACAGTTCATGAGTTTGAGACGGGTAGTTGTAACTGGAATGGGAGCTGTGAGTCCCAACGGCATAGGGCGCGAGGCTTACTGGCAGGCGACCGCCGGCGGCGTGAGTGGTACAGGGCCGATCACTTTGTTCGATGCTTCGAAACTCTCGTGCAAGGTGGCAGCCGAAGTCAAAGACTTCGACTTCGATCGCTACGTTTCAAAGAAAGATCGAGACCGCGTTCAACGCGCGGTGCCCATGGCTTTCTTCGCCACCGACGAAGCGGCGCAAGATGCGGGGATCAACTTCGAATCGCTCAGTGAGACCGAGCGCGAGAACATCGGTGTGATCATCGGCACCGGCGCCGGAGGCATCGAATTTGCCGAGCGCCAATATAAGCAATACTACGATCGCGGTGACCACGATGCTGCGTATCGTCGAGTCAGTCCTTACTCAATCGTCGCTTCGTTCGTGGGAATGCTCTCGAGCGAGATAAATATGAATTACCGGCTCCACGGGATGAGCCACGTAGTCTCGACCGGCTGCACCAGCTCGACCGACGCAATGGGATACGCATGGAATGCAATTCGACTTGGCCAAATCGACACGGTTGTCTCAGGCGGTGTTGAAGCCTGCATTACATTCGGATTGATGACCGCGTTCTGTCGAATGGGCACGGTGACTACCAAGTGGAACGACGATCCGGCGCGCGCGTCTCGTCCATTCAACGCCGACCGCGATGGGTTCGTGCTCGGCGAAGGCGCGTGGATAGTGATACTCGAGGAACTCGAACACGCACTCAAACGCGATGCGCCGATCTACGCCGAGCTTGTTGGATACGCTTCGACTTGCGATGCCTATCACCGGGTGCAAATCTCGCCGACCGGTCACGATGCAGCAAGAGCCATGCGAATGGCGATCGAGGGCGGCGGGCTCACGATTGATCAGATTGATTATCTGAATCTGCACGGTACGGCGACCAAGATAAATGATCGAACCGAATCAGCCGCTGTGCGCATGGCCTTCGGCGACCGCGCGAGACAGATTCCCGCGAGTTCAACCAAGTCGATGATCGGCCACCCGCAAGGCGCGTCCGGCGCTGCAAGCGTAGTCGCGACTCTGATGGCAATGAAGCACAACTACGCGCCTCCGACGATTAACGTCCAGACCTCTGACCCGGAATGTGATCTCGATTATGTGCCGAACATCGGCCGAGAAGTTCGCATCGATAATGCGCTCTGCAACTGCATAGCGTTTGGTTCTAAGAACTCAGCGCTGGTGTTTAAGAAGTTTGAACAGGACAAGGCCTGAGACTTGAATTTCAAAACTAGGCGTGACCGGC
>JADGNW010000378.1 GCA_017883315.1 Blastocatellia bacterium
ACCGTGTGCTGGTCGATATATACCGTTGGCTCCAAGAGTCTGGTTCATAAGTATGGATCGATGAAGACCACGACCGTGATGATGACCAGTGGCACGCCGTTTCTGCTCCTTGTCTGCGTGCCCTCGCTGCTCAAACAGGATTGGTCGCGAGTTCGTCCGATCGCGTGGGCCGGACTTGTTTACAGCGGGTTGTTTGCCATCGCGCTCGCGTACATCATCTGGAACCACGGTGTCCGAAGAATCGGCTCGACTCGGACGGCGATCTATTCCAACATCACGCCGATCGTAGCAATACTTGTCGCGTGGCTTTTGCTCGGCGAGGCGCCGACCGTGGGACAGGTTGTAGGCGCGATCGTGATCTTCGCAGGCATATATCTGGTTCGCCACGGAATGATCGCCATCGCGCCCGAAGATTCCATCGAGGAAGAATTCGAGGAAGCCACACTTGGGCCGGGAAAGAACTAGTTAAAACGACAGACCTACGCGAAACTGAAAGAAGTGCGGACTGTCGCTCGAGAAGACATGGTCGCGAACCTCGAAGCGCAGACCCAGGTGATCTTTCATCCAGTATTGAACACCGCCTCCGAAGTTTCCGCCGCTACTTGTAAAGCTGCGAAACGCCGCCGAGTAGCCGCCGGTCACGAAGGGAACGAGCTTCGACTTCGGATGCCGAAAATGGTACGACCCATTGGCGGAGAAGACGCCGATGCCGTCGCCGCTTGCGCGAAAGGGCGCGAGATATCCGATTTCTGCGCCTAATCCCAAACCCTTGTAGACGAGCCCTTCGCCGCCCGCTCCAACCGAGAAGCTCGGGGTTGACCCACCGCCCGAATTTCCCCCAACTCCACCGAACACATAACCCCAAGCTCTTCGATCGCTTGGATTCTGCGCGAACGCGACCGCCTGAATTAACGCCAAGAGTGTCATCGCCAAGATCATCTTTCGCATAATTGCCTCCTTTGTTTTTGATTGGCGCTGTTGCCAGGGCAAAGCGCATTCCGGAAACCGCCTACGCTAGCCGAGTTGCACTCAAAGCACTTAGCAGCGGGACTGCAAGATGCAACCGCAGCAGCAAACTGGCTTCTGTCGTTAGAATGCTGCGTCGCGCGGCGGCGTGGCCCAACCCTCCAGTTTTTTGTTAGCGAATTGCCAGGGGTTGAGTTCGATTTACGTAGTCTGAATGTGAAGGTCGGGTCCGTTTTGTTAATGATCTACAGCTTCGATCACGCGTTCAATTTGTTCGAGATATTTTCCGAACACCTCGTTGGTCTCCCACTCCAGCCACACATCCTCATCGGCGGCATACTCGAAGATGCGTGAGAAGACCTTCTTATCCAGCCCGAGTTCGTCTGAAAGTGTCATTACAGAGTCACGCTTATTGAATGGAGCTTCCTTTCCACGCATTGTGATCACGTGGCGGAACAGCACGGTGAAGTTGTCTAGTGAGTCAGCCATCAAACGCGCGAGTTGGTTCGCGTTTCGCGATGCTGGAATGTAGAGCCTTCTCAACCGCAGCAGTTTGGCTCGCAACTCGTATTCGAGTTGATGACGCAGGTTCTGAGTAGAAATGTCCAATCCGTCAAACGGATCTTTGCCGTAGAGAACGTGGCGAACCTGGCTCATATCGATGAACTCGATTGGGAAGACGTCCGTTGAGTCGGCGATCTCTTCGCTTGTGAAGTACACAGGAACAGGGTTGCCTTCGGCTCGCCACCATTCAGCAACCGAATGCGCAACCTTCAAATCGGTCGGAGTGATTCGGTCAAGCACAACGAGAACCTTCTTGGGCCGGTCTTCATCAACCTGTCCACCAGCCGCGGCCGAACCATACAAAACGATTGATTTCAGATTAGCTCCGTGCGCGTCGCTTAGCCTCTGCACGAGTTCGATTAGTTCATCAGCCACTTTGTCCTCCAAACAGTGATTCGTGAAACGTGATTCGTGATGCGTGAAATGTGACTCTCAACCCAGGTAATCAAGCTTCACGCGTCACGTTTCACCATCACGTTTCACTCATCACTCCTACCAACTATCGCTTGCGCCGCCGCCTCCAAAATCACCGCCACCGCCAAAACCCCCGAAGCCGCCTCCGCCACCGTCACCTCCGCCTCCCCAGCCTGACCCTCCACCGCCGCCCCAGCCGCCGCCTCTTCCGCTGCCAAACAGGATTGCCCACAGCAGCCAGTCCGAGCCGATTCCCCCGCGTCGGCCTCCGCCCTTACCCCCGCCGCCTATCGCGCGAATGATTGCCAGAAAGACAAAGACGATGATGATGATCGTGAACAGAGAGATCCCACCTCCGCCGCGGCTGGGCGCGCGCGATGGCTGACGAACAGGTTGCCGCGCGGCTTGACTCGAATCGATTCCGTCCATCGAGATGCCGAGTCTTTGAGCAAGAGTCGCCAGGATTGTTTGAGTGCCCGTCGTCAGAGCTTGATCGAATCGGCCAGCGGTGAAGTCGTCTCTCATCTTGCGAATCAACTCACCCGCGAGAATGTCGGGCACGTCGCCTTCAAGATGCCGGCTGACTTCGAGCCGTGTGCCTCCGTGATAAACGCCTTGACTGTCGGGTTGCTTGATTGCGACGAGAAGAACCAGCGCTCGTTTCTCTGAATCACGACCAACGCCCCATTGCCGCCCAAGTTGAAGCGCATATTCCTCGATTGGATAGCCCTGCATGTCATCAAAAGAAACCGTCACGACCGAAATCTCGATGCCCGTGCGGCCGCGAAAGTTCTCAAGCAGAGTTTCAAGCTGCTGCTTGCTGGCAGGGCTGAGCTTGCCCGCGAAATCGTTCAGCATGCCTTGCGGCTGGGGTAACTGCAAATCAGCAAACGAAACCGTGGCGATAACAAATACTATCGCTGCCGACGAGAGAACCAGTTTGATAGCTTTAGTCATAATCCTGCGAGTTGGCGGGCTAATGGATCTCCTGGGCTATGCGGTCCTCAACTTTGTACGGCGGCCTTGACGAAGAAGGTTCATGTTACCTGCCATCACGCCCGCTCTATTATGACTGATGACCGGCGAGCCGTAAAAGAAAAGTACCGCCTGATCACTACCCAATTCCAGTCCTTCTCCGCGAGTCATTGACAGACTCACCCGTCCAAAATATAATTAGCAGTCTCATAGGAGAGTGCTAACGCGCGCATGTATTCCCATCTCATTGGCGCTTAGCTTCAATTCACTGGAAAGGAGAAACGAACAAATATGGCTAGCATACGCCCGCTTCAAGATCGTGTGATCATCAAGCGGATCGAAGAAGGGGAACAGATCCGCGGGGGCATCATCATTCCCGACAGTGCCAGAGAAAAGCCGCAGGAGGGCGAAGTCATCGCCGCCGGAGCCGGCAAAAAGCTCGATAGCGGCGAGCGCATGGCAATGGATGTCAAAGAGGGCGACCGGGTGCTGTTCGGCAAATACGCCGGCACCGAGGTCAAACTCGATGATGAGGAGTATTTGATCATGCGAGAGGACGACATCCTCGGCGTGATCGAGAGAGCTGCCGCGAGCGAAGGCTCAAAGGCAAAAGGAAAGGGCAGATAGTAATTCTTAGAACTAGGAGAATAAGAAATGGCTAAACACATAGCATACGGTGAGGAGTCGCGCCGAGCACTTTTGTCAGGAGTCAATCGCCTTGCGGACGCGGTTAAGGTGACTCTTGGTCCCAAGGGACGAAACGTTGTCATTGAGAAGAAGTTCGGTTCGCCTACGATCACCAAGGATGGAGTGACAGTCGCTAAGGAAATCGAACTTGAAGACAAGCTCGAGAATACCGGCGCGCAAATGGTTCGTGAGGTCGCTTCGAAGACCTCTGACATCGCGGGTGACGGAACTACGACCGCAACCGTTCTCGCTCAAGCGATCTTCCGCGAAGGCGTGAAGACTGTTGCTGCCGGCGCTAGCCCGATGGCGCTCAAGCGCGGCATCGACAAGGCGGTCGAGAAAGCTGTCGAAGAAATTCAGCGCTTGTCCAAGAAGGTAAAAGACAATGAAGCGATCGCCCAAGTTGGCACCATCTCGGCCAACGGCGATGCGACCATCGGAAATCTGATCGCCGAAGCGATGGGCAAGGTCGGACAAGACGGCGTGATCACGGTCGAGGAGTCGCGAACGTTGGAGACGGCGCTTGAAGTAGTAGAAGGCATGCAGTTCGACCGGGGTTATCTCTCACCGTACTTCGTGACGGATCCCGAGAGAATGGAAGCGGCTCTCGAAGACGCCGTAATCCTCATTCACGAGAAGAAGATTTCGTCGATGAAGGATCTGCTGCCGCTGCTCGAGCAGGTTGCTCGTGGCGGCAAGCCGTTGCTGATCATTGCGGAAGACGTTGAAGGTGAAGCTCTCGCTACGCTGGTCGTCAACAGACTGCGAGGCACGTTACAGGTTTGTGCGGTCAAAGCGCCAGGGTTTGGCGATCGCCGCAAGGCAATGCTTCAGGACATCGCGATTCTCACCGGAGGCAAGGCGATAACCGAAGACCTCGGCATCAAGCTCGAGAGCATTCAGCTCGCGGACCTCGGACGAGCCAAGAAGGTCGTCGTCGACAAGGACAACACCACGCTCGTCGAAGGCGGGGGCAAGACTTCCGAGATCGAAGGTCGCGTCAAGCAGATTCGCGCGCAGATCGAAGACACCACTTCGGACTACGATCGCGAGAAGCTGCAAGAGCGCTTGGCGAAGCTCGTCGGCGGCGTCGCGGTGATCAAGGTCGGTGCGGCTACCGAGACCGAGCTGAAAGAGAAGAAGGCTCGCGTCGAAGATGCAATGCACGCGACAAAGGCGGCCGTTGAAGAAGGCATCGTGCCGGGCGGCGGCGTGGCGTTCATCCGCGCACAAAAGGCGCTGGAGAGCTTCAAGCTTGAAAATGAAGACGAGAACATCGGCGTCGGCATCGTGAAGCGGGCGCTTGAAGAACCGCTTCGTCAGATCGTCGCGAACTCGGGTTACGAAGGCGCTGTCGTAGTCGACAAGGTCCGGAGCAACAAATCGGCGAACTACGGCTTCAACGCGGAGACCGAAGAGTACGGCGATATGATTCAGATGGGGGTCGTCGATCCGACGAAGGTCACGCGCTACGCCTTGCAGAACGCCGCTTCGATTGCAGGACTGCTGCTCACCACCGAAGCTTTGATCTCGGAACTTCCCGAACAAGAGAGGGAAGCTCCGCAGATGCCGGGCGGCGGCGGAATGGGCGGGTTCTAAGAATCCGTTCAGCTCTTTTCGAAAGCAATTCACGGGCGGCCCTCGGTGGCCGCCCCTTTTTGTTAGGGATGTTTTGGTCTATGCAAGAGGGGCGGCCACCGAGGGCCGCCCGTACGCTTTTTATTGCGCCCTCAGCGTAGCCAGCGGCTTGCGAGACAGCACGTCGACAGTAGCCAGGATTCCAACTCCAGTCACCAGGATGATCGTTGCGACAACGCCTCCCAGGTTCACCATCGGTGTGAAACTCCACGGGATCTGGAAGACCCACCGCGATGTCGCATACGATAAGCCGACTGCTGCCCCCGAGCCGATGACTCCGGCGACCACCCCGATCAGCCCGTACTCGGCGAGTAGAATCCTTAACAGTGTCTTCCGTTTCGCGCCCAGCGTCTTGAGCAGCGCGACCTCGTAGATGCGCTGGAACTTTGTCATCGCAAGCGAGCCGATGAGTATCAACGCACCGCTCAAGAGAATGAAAGCGCCGACGAATGAGATTGCCAGCGTGATGTTGTGAATGATTCGTTCGATCGCGCGAACAACATCTACCACGTCGATTACCGAGACGTTCGGATACGCGTCAACCAGCGCCCGTTGAAACCGCGAGCGCTCAACTTCGCCGGTCGGTCCATTGAGCGCCCCAACAAACATCCCAGGCGCGTCCTCAAGCGCGCCCGGCCGGAAGAGCACCATAAACCCCGTTCGCGAGTTTCGCCAATCGACGTGCCGTATGCTCGTAACTCGAGCCGTAAGCTTGCGGCCCTGGACGTCGAATGTCATCTCGCCTCCCACGTCGAGTCCGGCCATGCCTCGCATGCTCTCCTCGATCGATACTTCAGGCTCGGGTGATGAAGAAGCATCCCAGAACTTGCCGGCGACCACTTTTTCATTTGACTCGAGCGCGGGGCGATAGGTCACCACGTATTCGCGGCTCAGCCTGTTGCGTTCGCGTTTCATCTCGGCCTCGTTGAAGTCGATTTCCTTGCCGTTGATCGCCACCACTCGAAGGCGAATTGTCGGAACCAGCAACGGACGCGCGCCGGTTAGCTGCATTACTAAATCGGAGAGGCCTTGTTCCTGGTCCTTTTGAACGTCGATCAAGAACATGTTCGGGATGTTTCCGCCCCGGGCGAGATCGAATTCGCGAATCAGGTTTGCCTGAAGCGATTCGGTCGAGATGACCAGAAAAACTCCCAGGCCGACGACCATCACGATCACGCGCGTCTGATTGCCCGGCCGATGAAGACTGTTAATCGCTTGCTTGAGCGCAAACGAAGCCATCGGACGCGTGCGGCGCACGAGCAGAATGAGCACTGTCGCGGCGAGATAGAGCGCTCCCGCCGTCACCGCCAGACCTCCCAGGAAAAACAAGCCAACACGAACGGAACCCGCTTGCCACGAGACGACCATTAACAGACCGAGCATCACCAACCCCGCCGTGGCCCATCGCAACAGGTCCAAAGCACCCCGCTTCGTTACTGCGGTCTCGCGCAGAAGCACGTTTGGTTTTATGTGACGAATGCGCAGCAGCGGCAGCGCCGAGAACAGGATTGAAATCAGAATGCCAGTTCCCAGTCCTTGCGCGGCGGCTCCCGCGCGAAGCCCGTAAGTCATGTAGGATGGCAGCTTGTCCGCGAAGATTTGCTGGATCAGGACCAGCACTCCTTTCCCAAACAGAAGTCCCAATCCGCTGCCGACGATTCCCATTGTGACGACCTGGGCCAGATACGCGATTGTGATCCTGGTTCCTGTTGCCCCGACGCACTTAAGCACGGCGATGGACTTTTTCTTCTGCTCGATGAAAACGCGAGTCACGTTTGAGATGCCGATGCCGCCCAGTACCAGGATCACAAGACCGGTTAGCGAAGAATAATCTTCGGCGCGCGAGAACTGTTCGCTGAGGTTCTCCTGCGACTCTTTGTACGAGCGAACGTTGACCAGGCTGTTCTTTAGCTCATCGCGCAGTTGACGAACGAGTGCTGTCAGCTTGTCTGTGGGTGTTGTGAAAAAGATCTTTCTCCGCGCGCGGCTACCGAATCCCGTAAGGCCCGCCGACTCGACTGCGGTGCGCTCAACGAACACGCGAGGACCTAAGCGAAACCCGCTTCCGCCGCCCGGTTCTCGCTCGATCGAACCTCGAATTTGAAAGGTCGAGTTTCCGATCTTTACTTCGTCGCCGATTTGAAGCCCTAACCGATCGAGAAGCGCAACCGAGACTACCGCGCCGTTGTTTTGAATGAGTGAATAGGCGAAGGGCTCGCCATTAGCCAGTTTGAATTCGCCGACCAGCGGAAACGCGGAGTCGATCCCTTTCAGCTCTATCATCATCGCGCCTTCGCGCGAGGCGTCAGCCGGACGAAGCATCGTCGGCGACTCAATCGTCTCAGTTCTAGCTTCGGCGAGCGGCTGCGATATGCGATCGATCGCTGCAAGTGATTCGGGAGGCCAGGGACGATTGCTGTCAACCTGCACGTCCGCGGTCAGCAGGTTGCGAGCTTCCGAGGCGATTGCGACGCTCGCGTTTTGAAGCATCGACCGCCCGGCCACAATCGCGCCTACGCCGATCGCAATGCAGGCGAAGAAGAACAGCAGTCTGCGCCACGACGCTCGAAGCTCGCGCCGCGCGAGTTGTAAAATAAATTTCACGAGCGGCTCGCCTCCACCGCGTCTTCGGCCGGCTCGGTTAGCTCGGATGCATCGCTGTCGCTCACGACTCGCCCGTCTCTCAGCGAGATTTGACGATCGGCGACCGTCGCCAGCTCGTGCTCGTGAGTGACGAGCACCAGCGTTGCATTTCGCTTTCGATTCATCTCGACCATCAACTCGAAAACGTGATGACCATTACGAGAATCGAGATTCCCTGTAGGCTCGTCCGCGAGCAGGATCGACGGATTGTTGGCAAACGCGCGGGCGATTGCAACTCTTTGCTGCTCGCCGCCCGAAAGCTGCGAAGGATAATGATGCGCGCGCGCAACGAGGTCCACGTCTTCAAGCAGATGCTGAGCCCGCTCGCGAGCGTCGCTTGCGCCGGCGATCTCCATCGGCACTAAAATGTTTTCGAGCGCCGTAAGAGAAGGCATTAGATGAAAAGACTGAAAGATGAATCCGATCTTGGCGCCGCGAAGCTGAGCAAGCGCGTCTTCGCTCATGTTATTGATAGACTGGCCGTCGATGCGAATCTCACCCGCAGTCGGCTCATCGAGCCCGGCGATGAGCCCGAGCAGCGTTGACTTGCCGCTGCCCGAAGGCCCGATGACGGTGATGAACTGGCCGCCGGGAATCATCAGGTCGAGCGAGTGAAGAATCGTGAGCATCTCCGTGCCCGAGGGAACTACTTTGGAGACCTTGTATAATTCAATCATGAATCGATTTTTTCTTTACCTCGTTCTAATCGCGATGTTGGTCCTGAGTGGTTGCAAGGGCCACGCTCCGAAGGAAGAGACTTCAGCGCCGCCTTCCTCCGCCGCTCTTCCTGCGAAGAGTTTACCGAAGATAGTCGCTTTCGGCGATAGCCTTACCGCAGGACTCGGTCTTCAGCAATCCACGAGCTACCCCGCGTTGCTGCAACAGAAGCTCGACGCCGACGGCTTCA
This sequence comes from Blastocatellia bacterium, assembly GCA_017883315.1. GTDB lineage: Bacteria > Acidobacteriota > Blastocatellia > UBA7656 > UBA7656 > Onstottus_A. Next base: position 8,795 of record JADGNW010000378.1, read on the forward strand.
ACTACGAGGTCGTAAACGCCGGAGTTTCCGGAGATACTACGGCTGGCGGCGTAAGGAGAATAGACTGGGCTCTCGATGGCGAAGTCCGCGCCGTTATCCTTGAGCTGGGAGCGAATGACTTCCTGCGCGGCCAGCCTGTCGACGCGATGAAGCGGAACCTCGCGACCATTATCGAGCGAGCGAAAGCTCACGGCGCGATGGTGCTGCTCGCAGGAATGGAAGCGCCAACGAACTCGGGCCCGGAATATCGCAAAGCGGTCCACGAGGTATTTCCGTCACTCGCTCGCGAGTATCAGATTCATCTGATCCCATTTCTTCTGACTGGCGTAGCGGGAATCGAATCTTTGAATCAGCGCGACGGCATTCACCCGAACGAAGAAGGAACGAAGATAGTGGCCGAGACAGTCTATCGATCCCTTCGACAGTTGTTAGACTGAGTCGCCGAGACTCTCTAAGCGCGCCTGTGACAGTTTGAGAAACATTCGCGGTGTATTATGCTATCGCTTGAGGCGAGAGTCTTGAATGCCACGGATCGCAGGGATTCCAGGACCGTATCGGCTCTTCTTCACGAGCTTCGACTGCAATGAACCATCACACGTGCATGTCGAGCGCGAGAACAAGACCTGTAAGTTCTGGCTCGAACCTCTCGGGCTTGCACGCAATTACGGCTTCGTTGCCCGAGAATTGAATGTGATTCGGCGCACAATCGAGATGCATCGAGCCGTGATTCTGGAGGCCTGGCATGAACATTGTGGCTAGCGAACCGCTCGTACAAGATATCCGCGTCACGGATGACGAGATCATCGCGCATCTTGCAGATGGTCGCGTGATCAGCGTCCCACTGGCGTGGTCTTGGCGACTGTCCGAGGCGACACCGCAACAGCGCGCGAACTGGCGGCTAATTGGAAGCGGCCAGGGCGTGCATTGGCCAGATGTCGATGAAGACCTCAGTGCGGAGGGTTTGCTTCAGGGTGTTCCCGCACGTCGTCCGGCGGCGACCGCAGCGTCAAAAAAACGGAGCCGGCACAAACCGGCTAACCAACGCGTTCAGGAAAGGGTCCCTCATCGTTGATCGTTTGTGCGTTGTACCTCTTCGCCCTTGCGCTATCTGCTCGCAAGAACTAGCATCTTCCCCGCCCTAAACTAAGCGGCTGTCGCCGCGGAACTCTGAAAATTAAGGAGGAGCCTTATGGTGTCACTGATGTCGCTTTGGATACCGATCTTGCTCTCGGCGGTGATCGTCTTCGTGGCGAGTTCAATCATTCACATGGTGTTGGGCTATCACCGCAACGATGTTCAAACGCTTCCCAAGGAAGACGAAGTCCAGGCAGCGCTTCGTCCGTTCAACATCCCGCCGGGGGACTACTTCATGCCACACGCGGGCTCGATGAAAGCCATGAAGGACCCGGCATTCTTAGAGAAGATGAAAGCAGGTCCAGTCGTCCACATGACGATTTTGCCGAGCGGGCCGCCTTCGATTGGATCGAACCTGATCCTCTGGTTCATCTATTCCGTGCTGGTGAGTCTCTTCGCTGCCTATGTCGCCAGCCACGCTCTGAGGCGCGGCGCAAACTACCTGGAAGTTTTCAGGTTCGCTGGGTGCGTTGCGTTCACCGGATATGCGCTCGCGCTTATCCAGAATTCAATCTGGTACAAGCGCAATTGGGGTACGACCTTGAAGTACATCTTCGATGGTCTTGTGTACGGTCTCCTGACCGCCGGCACGTTCGGCTGGCTCTGGCCGCGCTAGGACCCTCGAGCTGTACCATCAAATCATTCGAACGCGCGGCGCAAGGCTGCCAGCAACTGAGTCTTATTGGGTCCGTCAATGGCCTCCTCTGCGCGTTTTCGAAGAGAAGCGTCGTCGCGGTAGATGCTCAGCGCGGCGATCGCTGCGGTGGCCAATCTTACTTCGCCCGTTTCTAGGACCGAGATAAGAAATTCGCGCGCTGCTTCGGATCTGGTTAGAGCCATCGGAAGCAATAGGGTCTGCTTGAACTCGCGGTCGAAAGTCGCGGTCCACTTCTCCTGCAACAACTCGAAGACTCCCGGCACGCGTGACTCGGCAAGCGCGAGCGCAGCGTGCTCATAAAGGGACTCGTAGCTTCGATCGACAAATCTCGCAACGAATTCGAACGAAGCGCTTGACGATACCTTCATCAGCGCGTTGAAGCACTCGGCAAGTACCGCCGGCTCCTCGTCACCCGTCAGCACCTTGAATCTTAGAAGCGGCGCCGCCGTAGGTCCGCAATAACCGAGAGCTCCCGCCGCGCCTATGCGAGCATCGGGTTCCTTGTCGGCAAGCAGCGCGGCCAACTCGTTCATCGCGTCGGGCGAACCAATCTGAACGAGACCCAAACCACAGAGCGCTCTCAACGGCGCGGCGGTGTCTGAGCGTCCACCCCAGCTTGGCTCGTGTTGAACGTGCCGAACGCCCGTTCGAAAAATCTCTTCGTCATCGCAATCGGCGGCGAGCAGCGCTTTGACAATTGCGGTCTTGGCAGCGCAGCCTTTGTCGGTCGTCGCGGGATCGATCATGAAGCGATGAAAGGCAGCGATCAGATCGGTAGTGAATTCGTGATCTTCGAGATGGGCAACGATCTCGGCTGCTTTGGCTACGATGAGACTGATCTTACTCGCGAGATGTTTGTGGAGTTGCTTGCGAGCCTCGGGAGTATTTGGCCCTTTGCCAAGCGTCGCAAGCTCGGCGAGTCGATCTTCTATTGAAGGCGCCTTAGCCATCATCCTCGGTTGAGCGTTTTGCTGTTCCTCGAAGCTCTAGCGGCGGCGGGCTCGTTGCGGAAAAACGCGCCGGTAAACCTCAGCGAGCGTCAGCGTCAGGCCCACGGATTCGAGGCGCAGCTCATCGCTGAGCTCCGTCAACACCTCCCAACTCCAGCGGCCGCCTCTCCCGCGTCGGAATATCTCGACGCGCACCCGGTTCTGGGCGATGATGACATACTCTTTCAGACTCTTGACCTGTTTATAAGCAACCAGCTTCTCCGACCGGTCAACGCGTTCTGTGCCTTGCGAGCTGACTTCGATGATGAGCCGAGGTTGTTTTCGATAATACGCATCAACTCCGGGAGCGTCGCATGCAACGACGACATCGGGATAGTAAAAGACGGACTCGCTGACCCAGACCTTCATATCAGCCATGAACACTTCGCAGGGCCCATCGCCAAGTTTGTCGTCGAGTTTGCTAGTCAGATTGATCGAGATGCGGTTATGCCGGTCACTTGCACCCGCCATCGCAAAGATCTCTCCGTCGACGTACTCGTGCCGGACGGGGCTGTCCTTCTCTGCTTCGAGATACTCGGCCACGCTCAGTCGCTGACGCTTTCTCGGCACGCTCATAGAATTCCGCGCGGGAATCTTAGCACACGACGCCGAGATTCATCCGAGTCGATCTCTCTTGAGTTATTGTTTAGGACGCCGTCACGGCCTACACGTTCAGGAGAAACATATCAAGCGGAAGATGGGACGAGCGGAAGATGGGACGAGGTGTTGGAAAGCCAGCCCTACGTCTCGTTAGCTAATGCCGGTGCGCTGCGGAACCTGCTAAAGCTGAGTTCACGACCGAATCGTTCCCATCGTTGGGAGCCGGTTTCAATCTGAGGATCCTGGCCATCACGTTGTACACTTGAACGTTTTCAAACGGCTCGATGACGGCGCCTTTCTTGAAAGCCGAGCCGTGCGCGATGA
>JADGNW010000063.1 GCA_017883315.1 Blastocatellia bacterium
AGCGAGCGGTTTTCGTAGCCGAAGACCGCCGAGCGACGGCCGACCACATCGAAGAATGAGCCGAGTTGAGTACGCCTTTCAAGCTCCAGTCCGCTCTTCTTTAGCGTGAACTTCTTAACCAACTCGGGCGATATCTGGGCCTCAACGCGCGGCGCTAAGGACGATAGTAGAACTGCCTGACAGCAGATCCACGCGGTGCAGCTCCAAAGTTTTTTCAAATCGAACTCCCGAACGCAAGATTGATTTCAGCAGTGAGCCTGAATTCTATTAGCGCTGACCTCTGGCTTCAAGCTGCGCCGGTTGACCTCTCCGCCCTCGCGCGGACCGTCGTCACACGGCCGCTTGAATGCCACAATTGTCCCTGACACAATGCGAATAGACGGATTTTGAAAATCGCCGCTAACTGGTAATTAATGTCTGTCCGGAGGATCGCATAAGAAGTTCACGATCTCATCAACTCGACGATGTGCGAACTCGCTCGACGGTCGTCTTAATAGTTCGAAGACTTCGTTCTCGTGTGTCCGTTGGTACTGAACACCCCGGAGTAACGATCAAGCCTCGCGTCCCAACTTCTCGAATTGTGCTTTCGACTTGATCACGTATCTCCAGTGGCGATACGTGACTCGCGTCGCTCTCTTCAATTCCGCCCAGGACCGTCTTGCCTGAGCGGGCTTTGCCTTCCTTGAGCGAAGGCGCTGTCGCCAAGTGCGACCAGTTCAGAGCGCTTGCAGGATAGTTCATCACTGAATCGAAGTGAATTCGCTTACCGTGGATGTGAAGAACATTGAATGGCGCTTCGCGAACTGCCTCGAGAATTTTCAAATCGAACGGGCGACCCCACGTCTCATATTCTTCGGCGGTCATTACATCGCCCGATGCCGCTCCGAGTGAAAGAAATATCCCGGCGGCGCCTTGCTTCAAAGCCGCTTTCGCGTAATCAGCGAGCGAAGTGGCAATTGCTTCCATCGCGCCTAACAATACTTCGGGATGGCCCTCGCGAGTGCTGCTCATGCTCCCCGGCCTCGAAAGCCTTCGAGCGGTTGTCCACGGGCTGAAGATCGTCTCGATGAACAAGGCTTCTTTGCCTATGGCATCGTTGATCATCGATAACGCCGCAAGCTGTTCGTTCCAGCACTTGTCGTCTGGAGCGATGGGCTCGATGCGTTTCCAGTCATCTTCAGTCTCGATCGCTTCAAGGTTGCGAGGAAGCGGATAAGGATAATCGCTCATCACTTTTAAGAAATCCAAATCGTACGCCCGATAGAAGTCGATCTCGGCTTCCGCATGTTTACGCGCAGGCATGTGTTGAAGCCCGAAGTGGTACCAGAAGCTGAACGGCGGGCGGTCGACTTCTCCTCCCTTGAGCGCGTTTGTGATCCGTTCGATCTTGTTCAAGATGACCTCCTAGTTGATGCGGCCAGGCTGCGCGAGCGGTTGATTGACTCGCCTTACCCCAGCCGGTACCATAATATCGCTATTCCATCCAACCATAGAATACGCCATTGAATATGAAGGACGCGCGCCAGACAAGTATAGATGTGCGGCAAGCTGCCCGGGAACAAACCTCGCCCGACGGTGACGCGCAAGATCCCGGTCAGCGAATCTTCGAAGCCCTGGCCCAAATAGCTCAAGGCGATCTCAGTATGCTCGCCAACGGCAAGCATCTGGAGTTGGCGGCGCGAGACAGGCAACTGCTTATCAATCTGGACGGGTTAGCCCGCCGCTTGCGCTACATTGTGGGACGGCTTCAACGTGCCGCCGACTCGATCGAAACAGTAGTCGGCGAAGTGCTGCGCGGCACGCAGATGCTTTCATCGGGCGTGCTCGATGAAGCGAAATCCGTTGAAGAGACCTCGAGCTCGATCGCTGAAATCAACGCATCGATGCATTCGGTCGGCGAAAGTCTTCAGACCCTCTTGAACCTCTCGCAGTCGACCTCAACTTCGGTGATGAGGATGGCGACTTCGATCAATCAAGTCTCTGAGAACGCCGACGAACTGGCGCAGTTTGTGGAGGAAACGGTGATCGCCATCGAAGACATGGCGAACACCGTGCGCAAGGTTGCTGATTCTACCGAAGCGCTGGCCGAATCAGCCGAGAAGACGGTGGGAGCGATGGAGGCGATCGACAACTCGACTCGGAGCATCGGCGATTCAGTAAATGAAACAACGATGCTGGCTGATGAAGTTGCGCGCTCGGCCGATTCAGGCAGCGAGCTTGTCGGCGAGACCGCTACAAGCATGTCGAAGATCAAGGACGCGATCGACGCCGCGACTGAAACGATTACGCGACTCGGAAAAAGGTCCGATCAGATAGGCGAAGTTACTCGCGTGATCAACGAAATCGCCGACCGCACTCACTTGCTGGCGTTGAACGCGGCGATTCTTGCAGCACAAGCGGGCACTCAGGGACGCGGCTTTCGGATAGTAGCCGACGAGATCAAGGAGTTGAGCGAGCGCACATCCGCTTCGACGCGCGAGATCGAGGAAGTCATCAAAGCAGTGCGCGAGGACGTGACTGAAACAATCGAACGTGTCGCGGTCGGGGGTCAGCGCGCCGATGAGGGCGTTGATTTGGCGTCGCGCGCCGCGGTGCTGCTAACGGAGATTCGCGATAAGACTAACGCGGCATCGGGCCGCATTCGAGTGATCGCCGACTCGACCGCCATACAAGCTGCCGAGAGCCACACCGTGCTCGAAGCTGCCGATCTCGTGCGTCAGCAAGCTCGCGATATCGAGCGCGCGACCAGCGAACAGGCGCTGACGTCGCGGCACATCGGCGAGCGCGCTTTGCACATGAGCGAGCTCACCAAGCAAGTGCGGCTTGCTACTCGAGAACAAGCTAAAGTATCCAAGTCGATTGCCGAGGCGATGGAAGAACTGACAATGGCGGTCGAACAGATTCGCGCCGCTTCGGATGAACAATCAGCAGGAGCCGATCAGGTGCTGCGCGCGGTTGACACTATCAAAGAAGTAGTCAGCCGCAATCAAGCGTCGATCTCCGGCATCAATAGCGCAGTCGATCTTCTGGTGCGCGAGGCCGAGCTTCTGAATCGCGAAGTCGATTCGTTTCAGTTGCCGGTTCCTGAACGCGGTGGTCATCTGCGTTTCGCGCTGCGAACTTCGCAAGTCGCGCTGGACCCTGCGACCGTGTCATCACTGTCTCGGAACGATGTGATGTCCAATGTGTTCGAGGGACTGGTTCAGTTCGGTGAGCGCGCGGAGATTCGATCGGCGGTCGCTGAACGCTGGGATATCTCTCCGGATGGGCGCATATACACTTTCTATCTGCGCGAGGCGGCCAGATTTCACAACGGCCGCCGCGTGCGCGCCGAGGATGTGAAGTACTCATTCGAGCGTCAGATGAGGCAGAACGAAGACGCGGCAGCGTGGGCCTTCAGACCTCTGGTCGGCGCGGAGCAGTTCATGTCGGGCGAAGCTGATTCTGTCGCGGGGATTCAAGTCGTCAGCGAACAAGTTGTTAAGCTCGAGTTGAATCAGCCTGTCGCTTTTTTTCTTTCGACGCTTTGCACCGAGTACTGTTACATCGTCCCGCGTGAGGAAGTTGAACGCTCGGCGACGAATTTCGAGGTTCGACCCGTGGGCTCTGGTCCATTCCGCGTAGTCGAGCCGGTACTCGGCAAAGAAGTGCAGCTCGAACGTTTCTCGAACTATTGGAACGCGGAGTTGCCGTATGTCGACCGGCTAACGGTTCACTTTGGGCTGAGCGCGGAAGAGATATTCGAGATGTTCTTGCGAGGTGAACTTGATTACGTAAGCGATTTGCCGCTTACAGATTTGACGGAGCTCAAGGAACGCGCCGCTGACATCCAGGTGCTCGAAGCGGTTCAGCTACAGACTCGAATGCTTGTATTCGATTGCGAGCGGGCTCCGCTCTCTGACAGGCGTGTTCGCCAGGCGATATGTCTTGCGATCGATCGCCGGCGCTTCTTGCGCGAGGTGTATGGCGAGATGGCTGAGTTGAGCATCGGGCCGATACCGCCGGGCGTGTTGGGCTACGATGCAGGCGAACGCGGCTACGACTACGATCCGGATCGAGCGAGAGCACTGCTGGAGGACGCGGGATATGAGAGTGGGTTCGAGACTGAGGTATGGTGGCCGCAGTCAGTGCATTCTGCTGTCGAGTGCTTGAAGGAGGACCTGGCGGCGATCGGGATCCGAGCTGAGTTTCGCTACGTTGAGGCAGAAGAGATGGAGCGAGGGCTGAGACTGCGAACCGTTCCCATTGCCGGCCGAGACTGGAACGCCGCTTATCCCGACCCTGACAACTTCACCTACGTGTTGTTCAATTCACGGAATCGCGATTTGTTCATCAGCACTTATTCGAATGAGGAGATTGATCGTCTGACCGGAGAAGCTCGGTCAGTCATGAACCGCGAGCAGCGAGCGGCGATCTATCGTGAAGTTACGAAGCTGCTGCTCGAAGATGCTCCTTGTGTTTTTCTCGCCCACCGCCGAAGCTTTGTCGCGCACCGAGCTGACCTCGAGGGCGTGACGCTGCACCTGTTATCGCCGTCGGTGACTCCAAAGGATTTGTGGTTCGCGAAGGCAGCGGAGTAGAGACTCGCGATATCTATTTCAGGTCCTTCAAGAGATTGATTCTATCGCGGGTCGCGCGCAAGTAGACTGCAACATCGGCATCGCTGAAACCTCCTGCGCGAAATGCATCTGAAAGCTGCTTGTCCGAAAGCCTGCCAAGGAGATTGCCTATCCAGCGAGCGTTTTCAACAGTGATGCCCTCGAGAGCCTTCTTGTCTTTACCCTTGTAGTGGAAAACTACCTGGCCGTTTCGCACGCCCTCGATAAGCTGCTGCCTGGAGTATCCGTCAGGGTCACCCTTCGTCCCCGCTGGAGCGTTGCCGAAGAAAGGAAGCTTGCTGATGAACGAGCCCGTTGACCCGAAAGTCGCGCCGAGATCGGCGACGTAATAAATCCGTTCATCTCGATCGCCGCCGGTCTTCTTACCTGGACGCGCGATCTTGTTGTTAACAAACTTGAGGTCCCAGTTGTTCAGCAACGCCATAAGGACTTTCAAGCCCTGCAGCTCGCGCGTGCCGTTGAACGGATTTGCCTCCCACTTCCACAGACCTTCTTCTTTGTAGCCATCATCGCCGCGCTCGAATCTCACGTCCCACACGTCAAACCCACCACGGCCTTCGATGTGCGTTCGCTTGACGAGGTAGTCCTGGTCAACGTGATAACCGGCGGCCCACACGATTCGTGTAGCAGCGGTTTCAGGCTTCGCTTCCGGGCCGAACTTCACAGTCCATTTGCGACCCTTATCATCGGTGACGTGAATCTTCTCGGCTGTTCCTTTTTTCGAGCGATCGACAAATGTGAACTTGCCGTTCGGGTCGGGCGCTCCTTCGGCGCCGCCGGGACCGTTGAAAAGATCGCGGCCTTCAATGTCGGTCGGGTCTTCCCACAGGACCGGATGAGCATCTCCTGTACTCGGCGCCGTGTCGGCTTTCTTTTCATCTTTCTGTTTCCTGGTTTTTTCGGTCTTATCTTTCTTTTGCGCGAGTGCAACGTAATCAACCGTGTTAAAGGTCGACCAGGCAAACAAGGCAATCAATGTGAGCGCGGAGATCGGTTTACACTTAAGCAGCATCGATTGAGTTCTCCTCACGGGTTTGTTCAGGACTTATTATAGACTCTTGGCAGGAGCGCGCAAAATGGCATCGACTTGCGGCGAGATCGCAGAGAGCAGCGCCCAGAAACGACGAAGCGCGCCGGGAAGTCCGGCGCGCTTCGCATAGTCTCCATGATTTGAATTCAGTGTGATCGCTCGATCTGATCGCCAATCTGGACTTCTGCTGTCGTTCGAGTGATGAGCGCGACTGAAGCCGTCTTTTCAACTTTTAGCACAACGAGTTCGCCAAGCACTTTGCGTGGCATCGACGGGCGATCTCGCATCACCTGCTCCCTGGGAACGCGCGTACCTTGAATCGAATACTCACCGCCGCGAAAACGATCGCTGCCGTAATCGCTATCATGCTTTTTCACAACTTTGTCTTGAGGTGTTTTGGTGATGCCTTCGCTTTGCCCGAGCTCGCGATAGATTGTGAACACGTCGCCCGGATGAACGTCCTGGCGAGTGCCGAGATCGATGTAGACAACTCGGTTGGCAGAAAGGTTCTCGTGAAAGCCGGGCGACATTACGATCTGACCAGTTGTGCCACCTGAACCTTCGCCGTATCTGGGCAACGGTTTCGCCTCGCCGGCGCTGGGCCCCACATATTCTTCGTAGGGCTTGAGTAAGTCGCCGAACTCGACCGTGTCGCACGACACGGTTATCTCAGCCGTGGAAGTCTTGTCTCCTACTTCAACAACACGAAGCAACCCAAGCTCGCGCACCAGGTAACCGAGTTTCTTCTTGGTGAATGGATGATTGACCTCGCCAACGGGCCGGATAATGCAATAAACGGCGCCCGGCTGAACACCGGCTCCGCGACCCCGGTTCAGAAATACTACATCGCCCTGCGCGAAGGTTTGTTTTAGGTTTTCCTTTTCGGCCCCGACAACCTGTAGGTCGATCTGCGGCGCCACCTCGGCGATAAAACCAGTGCAATAAATATCTGATCCCCGGGCTATAGGTTCGGATTGATCGGAACTCTGTTGTCGGGCTATGACTGAACTTGTCAACGATCCGGCGAGAAAGATGACAAGCGCGACGGCTATGCGGGCGGTACTCTTCATTGCTACTCCTTAGGCGAAGTGGGGTGCGGCTTGCTGCGAGTCGAAGGGGCAAAGGGAGCCGATCAATAACTGCCCGCAAAGTAACAGAGTCTTATCTTCAAGTCAATAATTAAGGTGTCTTTCATTCAGCCGATCCGCACCGCGCCCAGCCCGCAGATTGCTGCTGAGCCCTGGTCTAATCAAGCTCCTCCATCAAGATCAACTCGTCTGTTGATCTGACGACAATTAGCTTGACTTGGAAATGAATAAAGGGATAATTGCAGGCAGCCCGCTTGGGTTGAACTCTTAAGCTAACAATTATCAGTTGGTTCGGCACAAAAGCTTAGTCTGATTGCGGTAAGTTGATCGAGTCCGTCGAAGGCACCAGTTTCGCCCACCCGATAGATAGCAGCTCCGGTCACGGCTTACAGACTACCGGTCGTGCAAGGGATAGGAGGCTCCAAGTGCAAGAGTACCAGGACAAAGTTCTAAGGTGCATAGACTGTAGCGAGGAGTTCGTGTTCAGCGCCGGAGAGCAATTGTTCTTCGCCGACAAAGGCTTGAGAAATGCTCCAAAGCGGTGTAAGCCGTGCAAGCTGAAAAAGAACGAGCGCATCGCGGCCAACATGCAGGCTTACGGTCAGCCTTTCGCGCGGGAGCGCGTTGAAGTCGCAGTCAAGTGCGCGCTGTGCGGTGTCGAGACGACCGTACCCTTCAAACCGACCCAGGGACGACCGGTCTATTGTCGAGATTGCTTCTTGAGAATGCGCAGTACGTCATCACACGCCAACGCGATTCTGCCCTAGATCCAAGCCCTCGTTGGACCAAGCACCCACAGGTGAATTGAGGTACTTCGAAACAGAGTGCGTCGAACTGCGCTCACGCTGAGCCGCGATCATTTCTCATTGAGATAGTCCCGGACCTTTTTCATGTCTTCCCATACTTCGCGCTTTTTGTCGGGCGAGCGCAGCAAGAAGGCTGGATGAAAAGTCGGCATTACCTTTATGCCGTTCCATTCACGCCATTCGCCTCGGGCTCGAGTGATCGGTTCCTTCGTTCTGAGCAGGCATTGAAACGCCGGCGATCCAAGAGCGACGATCACACGAGGGCGAATGAACATGAGCTGGCGAAAGAGAAACGGCTCGCAAGTCTCAACTTCGTCGCGCTCCGGCGTGCGGTTTCCGGGAGGCCGGCACTTGACGATGTTACCGATGTAGACATCTTCGCGTTTCAGACCGATCGCAGCGATGATCTTGTCGAGCAGTTGACCTGCGCGACCTACAAACGGGCGTCCAGTGGCATCCTCTTCGGCGCCCGGACCTTCGCCGACAAACGCGAGGCTCGCTTGAGGGTTTCCTTCCCCAAACACGATGGTGCGGCGATGCTCGTGGAGTTCGCAGCGCTTACAATCTCCCAGATCTTCTCGAATGGCATCAAGCGAGTCGTCTCGTGACTCGACGACGGGAACCATACGACCCTTTAGTCGTGGATCGGCTCGCGGCCCGGCTACTATTTCGCCAAACAGATCGACCTGCTCCACGTTGCTTGCGAGGCTCGACGGCGCACCCACATACTGCGGGGATTGCCGTCTCAAAACTATTTCGTCAATTTGCGGTGTCGAGCCCGACTCCACGGAATCGGCTCCTGGAGCCAGGTCTGGGGCGACGGCCGAGCCCCCGACGTCCTCGAATCCCATCTCTCGATAAAACTTCACCTGCTCTTTGATCTCGTCCGAGATGGCTAACAGTTCATCTGTGAATTGATTCGGCATCCTGAAGAGCGCTTTCCCGCGTGCGTGTTCGAGTGAGACGTTTGATTCTTCAATGCGCTGCGCAAGAGTTAAGATTCAACGCTTGTTAGTAGCTTGCTGCAGTTTCGCGATGGCCTCTCTTACTTGAGCGGCATTGGGCGCATCGGGAAGATCGTGCAAGTAAGTGGTGAATGCTTCAATGGCTTTCGGATAATCTTTCTTCTGGAAATAAAGCTGCCCGAGCAGTAGTTGTGCGCCCGCCATAACGGATCCCTTAATCACGTAAGCCCGGCGTAGCGACGCTTCAGCTTCATCTAAGCTGCCGGTTTGCAGTAGCGCGCCTCCGAGGTCAAGCTGGGCAAGTGCAGAGTCGGGTCTGGCCTCGACAGCCTCACGCAGCACCGCCACTGCACCGGCGAATTTGCCTTGTCTCATCCGGACCGCGCCCATCTTGATTCTTAGGTCTACTGTATCCAACTCATTAAGGCTCAAAGCGCGCGTCAACTCTTCCTCGGCTTGAGCCCACTGTTGCGCGCCCATCAAGGCTTCGATGAGTGGAGGATTGATCTTCGAAACGCGATCGGGATTTGAGCGCGCGAGCTTTGAGAGAAGCTCAGCCGCCTCTTTATATTTGCCAAGTCGATTCAGCACGATGCCCAGATTAAGCTGAGGAAGATAAACCCTGTCGTTGATCTTGATCGCGTGGCGCAACGCGTCGGCCGCTTCATCGAGCTTGTTCAGCTTCATGTACAGGACACCGAGATCGTTGTACGCGTGAAAGTAATCGGGTTGCAAGGTTATTGCGCCCTTGAGCGATTCAACCGCTTGCGCATACCGTTGCGCATTAATCATCTCGAGCGCTGATTCGTACGCCTCCTTGGCCTTGGGCGAAACATTCTGATCCGTCGTGTTCACATTGACCACAGCAGGCGGGTAGGATGGCTTGGACTCCAATGGTTTTAGATTTATGACTACATACCTTCCCGAATACGCTGGATCGAATGCCGCGCTCGTCGTCGCGTACGTTTCGCCATCACTCTCGACCGTTAGGGTGTAGGGTGCACTTAGAGGCGTTACTACCTCGATTCGGCCGTTTGAGTCGGTAAAGAGAATTTCATTGCGCCCGCCATCGTCCGTTCGCACAGTGAAACGTATGACTCGGTGAAGCGGCGCCCCGTTAGGCAGATATATCTGGCCCCTTAGACCTAGCTGACCACTTGCTGCAAACGCACAAAGCAGAACACAGAAGCTCGCCGCTAACAGTTTCTTTCGCATGGTCTGGCCCTTAAAAAAAGGGAGTGGGCACAGTGGCCCACTCCCAAATCTACTTGTACGCGTTGAAACTTACAACTAGAAGTTAAAGCGCGCAACCAACTGAATCAGGCGGCCACCGGGATCGCTGGTGGTCGAAAGATCCTGATAAGCCTGGTTAGTTCTTCCAAACGTCGAGCTGTTAGCGCCCGTTGAAATCGCTACGGTGTTTGGACTGCCGATCAAGAAGTCAATATTGTTGAAAGCATCCAGGAACTCCGCTCGGAGCTCGAGGTTCATGCTTTCTCGAATTTTGAACTTCTTAACCGCGCTGAGGTCGGCTCTGAAAAACGTCGGCGAACGGAGGAATATTCGCGCGCCCAACTGACCAGGAGTCGTCGGAGGAGCGATGTACCTGCCGGTCGGGCCGCAATCGACTTTCCCAACTGGCACTGTGCAGCCTATGCCGAACGCTTTAAGGGTGTTCTGGATGATGTCGTCTGGCAGGAAGGCGACAGTACCAAGGAGTGCATCCCCCGGTTCCTTGTGAATCTTGACCGCCTTCTGCAGCTCGCTCGCGTTCATACCGACGAGGACTACACCGGATTCAAACTGGTTGAACGTAGCGCGACCGCTGGTGAGTAGGATTGCGCGACCGCTGTTCCACCGGATGATTCCGTGTGTCTCCCATCCACCTATGAACAGGTCAACGATTCTGGCGCCCGCACCGGTGTAGGCAAATCGATGGCCGGAGCCGAATGGCAGTTCATAGATGTAGTTGACCTTGAACGCGTGACGAGTGTCGTACGGCGATATGCCCCTGTCCTGCGAAGGATCGCGCAGTGTGCGAGGCTGATCAGCGCCGTTCTG
>JADGNW010000379.1 GCA_017883315.1 Blastocatellia bacterium
CGCTGGCGTGGGCAATCGCCGAGTATCTTCACGACAATCCGCAACACGCAGCGAAGACTTTGTTCGCTACGCACTATCACGAAATGACGGAGCTTGCGAAGCTGCTGCCGGGCGTTCGCAATTATCATATGGCGGTGAAAGAGACAGGAGGCACAATCGTGTTCCTGCGTCGCGTCGTCGAGGGAACCGCGTCGAAGTCTTATGGCATTGAAGTCGCACGTTTGGCCGGCCTACCGCGAACGGTCACCGAACGCGCGCGAGAGATTTTGTTAAACCTGGAGGCGAACGAGCTGGACGTGACCGGCAAGCCGAAGTTCGCTCGTCATCTCCCTTCGAGAAAGAGCGCGCCTCAGCCAACATTGTTTGAAGCGGCTAACGATGCGGTGGTTGATGAGTTAAGAAACCTGGATGCTGAAACGCTCGGTCCCGAGCTTGCGGTCGAGGTGCTGAAAAAGTTGAAAGAGCGGCTGATGTAAACAACATCCGGTGTTTCTCTTCCCCGCACCCAGGCCGCGCTAGCTCAGCGCGAAAGACTCACAGCGACGCGGGCCGCTACCGAAGCATTGTTCACAAGCAACGCGCGATTCGCTTCCAACGTCTTTCCGCCAGTGAGCCTCTCCAACTCAGCTAGTAAGAAAGGCGTGAGCGCTTTGCCTCGAATTCCCTGCCGCGTCGCCGTGATCATTGCCTTATCGATCGCGATTTCGATTTCGTCAGGCGCGATCTCGAACTCTGCCGGAACCGGCGCGCACACAAGCACAGCAGTCGAGCTGCAAATCCGCCAATGCCGTTCTGCAATGCCGGCGGCTTCATCGAGGGTTTCGATCCTCGCGTCAACAGTGCGCCCGCTGCTGCGCGAATAGAATGCAGGGAACTCATCAGTGCAGTATCCAAGAAGCGGAACGCCGAGCATCTCAAGATACTCGACCGTCTTCGGCAGATCGAGTATCGCCTTGCCGCCCGCACATACACAGATGAGAGGAGTATTACCGAGCGCGGTGAGGTCGGCGGAGATGTCGAACGTTTCGGCTGCCCCTCGATGAACGCCGCCGATACCTCCCGTTGAGAAGACTCGAATGCCGGCGGCGTGCGCGAGCCTCAGCGTTGACGCCACTGTAGTCGCGCCCCACGCGCCTCTCGCCATCACGCTTGCGAGATTGTTAAGCCCGACTTTTCCGATTGGCCTTCCGTCCGGCGCCTGACGCGCTGCAAACAGTTTGATTTCGTCTTCGCTCAATCCGATTGTTGGAACGCCGTCGATGATGCCAATCGTTGCTGGCGTAGCGCCGTGCTGGCGGACAACTGATTCGCAAGCCAGAGAGGTTTCGAGATTGATTGGATACGGCAGCCCGTGAGCTATGACAGTTGATTCGAGCGCAACAACGGGCGCTTGTTCGCTGAGCGCGCGGCTCACGTGCTCCGCAATTCGAATATCAGTCGGCGATGTCGGTTCCATTGTGTGTAATGTCGTGCTCGCTCATAGTAACGAATCGAGAAAGACACCAACAAGTAAGCCGATAACTCGGAGACAATAACAGGTCGGGAAGGGTGGCTTGCCCCCGCTGCTTTATTGGCGAGCGACTCGCGCGGGGGCAAGCCCACCTTCCCGACCTGTTATTCTTCCGCTGCGTTGACCTGAACGAGCGTCAGATTGAACCGCAGAGACACCAGGAGCCGCCAGGCTAGCACGAAGTATTGAAACCAGAACACCGGCCATCGCTCTTCCAGCTTTCACAGCACGCTGGCGCACGGTTATACTCTGAACGCAAACAGACAACTGGGCATCTCGTCAGGAGGAACGCGCGGATGGCAGCCGAAAAAGTGCTGGCGGTGATTCTGGGCGGAGGCGCGGGCCAGCGTCTGTTCCCGCTTACCAAAGCTCGCGCCAAGCCTGCCGTTCCGCTGGGCGGCAAGTACCGGCTGATAGACATTCCCGTTTCAAACTGCATCAACTCCGACATTCATCGAATCTTCATCCTGACGCAATACAATTCAGCTTCGCTCAATCGGCACATCGCGCGCACGTATCGCTTCAGCCGTTTCACAAACGGCTTCGTCGAGATTCTCGCCGCTGAGATAACTCCCGAACACCCCGGCTGGTTCCAGGGAACTGCCGATGCGGTGCGCCAGAGCCTGCATCACCTCGACGACTACAAGGGCGAAACGATACTGGTGCTGTCGGGCGATCATCTCTATCGCATGGATTATCGCGGCTTCATCGAAAGGCATCTCGAGTCGCATGCCGACGTTACCATTTCGGTTACAGCCGCGCGCGCGGAAGAGGCTTCAGAATTTGGGCTCCTGAAGATCGATCCCAGTGGCCGCGTTGTCGAGTTCAGCGAAAAACCAAAAGGTGAAGCGCTCGAGCGCATGCGTGTGGACACTTCTAAACTCGGACTCTCGCCCGAGCAGGCTGAGAGGCGTCCGTTCCTGGCGTCGATGGGTATTTATGTTTTTCACAAAGACGTGCTGCGGCGGCTGCTGGTGGAAGAGATGCCGGAGGCCGCGGACTTCGGAAAGGAGATCATCCCCGAGGCGCTCACACGCTACAACGTTCAAGCACATCTGTTCGATGGCTACTGGGAAGACATCGGAACGATCGGCGCGTTTTACCGCGCTAATATCGAGATGACATTGCCGCTGCCGCCGTTCAACGTATTTGATTCGGAAGCTCCGATGTACACCAGGCCGCGTTACCTTCCCGGCTCGAAGCTTCTTGATTGTCAGGTTCGGAGTTCCATCATCACCGAGGGCTGCATTCTCAACGGCGCGACGATCACTGATTCGATCGTGGGAATTCGCAGCCGCGTCGAGCACGGCGTGCGCCTCGACGGCGTTCTTATGATGGGAGCCGACTTCTATCAGACACTCGAAGAGTTGCAAGCGGACGTCGATCGAGGCTTTCCGCGCATTGGCATCGGACCAAACTGCATCATTCGCCGCGCGATCATCGACAAGAACGCGCGCATTGGGGAAGGCGTTCAAATATTGAACCTGGCGGGCGCTGATGAGCTGGAGGGCCAAGGCTACGTTATTCGCGATGGCATAGTGATCGTTCCTAAGAACGGCATCATACCGGATGGGACCGTGATTTGATCGGCGTGGATCACGACAGCATCACGCGCGCCATCCAACTGATTCAGCCGGTCAGTTGCACAGTTCACTTCCTCTCGCCACACTTCATTTAGACCAGGCATTCAAAGTCGTAATCGTTGCCTGTCGGGAGACGCACCATGTCCATCGAGAAGTTTGTTGAAGAGCAGATCAGCAGAGCGATCCAGGCGGGCGAGTTTGACAACCTCCCCGGTAAAGGCAAGCCCATCGACTTGCGAGCTTACTTTGAAACGCCCGAAGAGCTGCGCGCTGCTTACTCGATCTTGAAGAGCAATGACTTTGCGCCTCAAGAAGTGGAAGTGCTGAAAGAGATTGACGCGCTTAAGAAGCGGCTTGCGTCGTGTTCCGACGAAGAACAAAAGGACAGACTCAGAAAAGAGATTAGCGACAAGAAGCTCGCATTCAACCTCCTGATTGAGAAGCCGAAACGCAGAAGCTGAAGCTGCTTGACCCAGGGCAGATGAGTAATTGCATTGTAGGATATGGGAGTGGTAGTTAAACTCGCAGGTGCTAACCGTGCTTTGCGAAATGTTCACTCCCTGACTTAGTGCTACTCGCCAATGCTTGTCCGATGCGAATCTGGCTCTCAAAGAACAGTGAAGTCCCTCTTCGCGAGCAGCTCGCGACACAGATAATTCTCGGTATAGTCAGCGATGATCTGAAGCCCGGCCAGAAGCTCCCCAGCACCCGCGAGCTTGCGCGGCGCTTCGACATTCACGCGAACACCGTGAGCGCGGCTTATCAAGACCTCGACCGCCGGGGCTGGGTCGAGTTTCGCAAAGGCAGCGGAGTCTATGTCTGCGAACTCAATGTCGAGGCCCTCGCCGATCCGAAGCTCGCGCTTGATCAATTGATCTCGACTCTGTTTCAAGTCGCTCGCCAGCGAGGCCACTCACTCCACGATATCCAGGCGCGGGTCAAGCACTGGCTCGAGACTCAGCCGCCGGATCACATTCTCGTCATCGAACCTGACGAAGAAATGCGCAGCATCTTGATCGCTGAGATAGAGTCCGCGACCGGGTTCCGAGTCGCGGGCGCCGGTCTCGAAGAATGCTCGCGCACCGAAGCGCTCGCCGGCGCGGCGCCGGTCGCGATGTACGGACAAGCGGACAAAGTGAGAGCCGCGCTTCCGCCGGGTGCTTCTTGTATTCTCTTGCGATTGCGTTCGGTGCCGGCGTCACTTCAAGGTCAGGAGCGGCCTTCACCCGATTCGCTTGTGACAGTTGTTTCACGCTGGCCCGATTTCTTGAGATGGGCGCGGACGGTGCTCGCCGCAGCCGCGATTGATCCCGACGCTATGAGCTTTCGCGACGCGCGTGAACGAGGCTGGCAAAAGGGACTGGCGTCGAGCGCAATGGTGATCACCGACGCCGTAACCGCAGCCTTGCTTCCGACTGGGCTTCCCGCGGGTTGCCGAACACGCGTGTTCCGAATCATCGCCGATTCATCTCTCGATGAACTGCGAAGGTTCAAAGATTTTCTCGCAAAGCCTCTCGCCTGACCTGTGACGCTTCAGAAAGTGTCACACGCCCGCAACTCCCCGCCTTCCATCGCTCCTACAATCGCTCCAGATCAGGAGGCACGATCATGTCACGTTCAATCACTCGTCGCATCGTTGCAGTTGCGCTGTTGATCGCCAGCCTGCAACAAGTCTCGCTTGCCCAAGACGCAAGCGGGCCGGCAGATCATCAAGTAACGATCATTGCGGAAACCAGGGCCCGCTTAACACTGCGATCCGACCTCAACTCCAAGCTGAGCGAAGCGGGAGACATCATCACCGCGACCCTCGCCGAACCGATCTACGTTGATGGTCAGTTGGTCCTGCAGCGTGGAACGGAGTTTCGCGGGCGCGTTACCAAAGTTGCGCCCGCGAAACGCGGCCAGCGCAGCTCACATATGTCGATTGACTTTGAGCACATCCTCGCCCCTTCCGGTGAAGTGTCAATCTCGGCGCAGGTAACAGCAATCGACGATTGGGATCGCGAAGAGTCCATCAAAGCCAATAGCAACGGTGAGCTCAAGGGAGGACATCGAGGCGAGAAGACTGTCGATAATACGCGACGCGGCGCGCAACTCGGATTGTCCGGAGGCTTTGCCGGAGCAGCACTCGGAGGCGCAGCCGGCGCTTCGGGCAGGCAAGTGTTCGGCATCGGCGGCGCCGGCCTGGCTGCAGGGATGATCGCCGGTCTCTTGCTTACAAAAGGAAGCGACATTCGCGTAAGACCGGGAGCGATTCTGCGAATCAAGTTCACGAAGGCCGTTACGCTCCCGGTGAAAACTATGCCAAGCGAATTTTCCAGATAAGCGAAGTCGCAACACGAGGAGGTGTTGAAATGATTAGTCTGAAAAGAAACTCAATCGCAGTGACACTGTTGTTGTTCATCGCTGCTGTCGGCATCCCACACCAACCCGCAGCCGCGATGCAACTGAGGGTCACGGCTCTGTCTCAAGCTGAAGCCGAATTACCGAACGATCCGTCCGCAATCCTGGCGAGAGCTCGAATCATCAGCGTCCATTCGCGAACCGTACTGGTCAAGTCGGAGGTGATCAAAAGCGAGCTGCAAAAGCGCACCGACTTTCAACAAGCCGGTTTGCTTCTCACGAAAGACCCGATGGCCGCCGATCTGACTATGGAGGTGCGCCGGGCAAACTTTACGACCGAGTATCCCTACGTCGTCATCGATTCAAAGACGAAGTTGGTTGTTGCGAGCGGAAAGGTGAACTCGCTATTCGGGACTGCTGCGGGCAAGATCGCCAAGGGCTTCATGAAGCAGGTTCTGCAAGCGCGAAAGATCAACTCACCATGAGCGGCGCCCTAAGCGACTCATTGATCCGATGTCCGACTCCGAAGACTCGCCTGCACGCCGTCAATCTTGTATCATCAGCTTCCTTTTGATCTTCTTTTTCGAGGAGGCGGTTCGATTCATGGCTGCGAACAAGAGACTCGGCGTTGGATTCATCGGCAGCGGGTTCAACACTCGCTTTCACATAAGGTCCTGGGTCGGCGTGCGCGACGCCGACGTTCGCGGTGTGTGGAGCCCCAATCGCGAGCACGCCCAAGAAGCTGCGGCTCTCGCGTGCTCGTTGCACGTCGGCGATGCAAAGGCATTCAGCTCAATCGAAGAGATGATCGGTGATCCGTCGATCGATTGCATCTGGCTGTGCGGGCCAAACCACATGCGCATCGAGAACATGGAAGCGGTTGTCAATACAGTCACCTCAGGCAGGGGTGAGTTGATTGGAATCGCTTGCGAGAAGCCGCTCGCTCGAAATGTCGCCGAAGCCAAACGCATGGTCGAGCTTGTCGAGAAGAGCGGTTTGTTGCACGGCTATCTCGAGAACCAGGTATTCACCCCAAGCGTTCAACGTGGGCGCACTCTGATCTGGGCTCGAGGCGCGGCTCTCACGGGCCGGCCCTATCTGGCTCGCGCCGCTGAAGAACACAGCGGCCCGCACATGCCGTGGTTCTGGCAAGGCGAGCTTCAGGGCGGCGGCGTGCTCAACGACATGATGTGTCACAGCGTCGAAGTCGCGCGCTACATGCTCACCGAACCCGGCAAGCCTCGCGCAAGCATTCGTCCCACCGCCGTCTCCGCGCAGATCGCCTCGCTGAAGTGGTCGCGTCCTGAATACGTCGAGCGGCTCAAGCAAATGATGGGCGACTCGGTCGATTACGCAACCAAGCCTTCGGAGGACTTCGCTCGCGCGACGATCAACTACGTCGATGAACAAGGCCATCCGATCATCGTTGAAGCGACCACTTCGTGGAGCTTCGTAGGCGCCGGCCTGCGGTTGAGCATGGAATTGCTGGGGCCGGAGTACTCGATGTCGATCAACACGCTCGACTCTGGTCTAAAACTTTTCTTCAGCCGTGAGGTAAGAGGCAAAGCGGGCGAAGACCTGGTTGAAAAACAAAACGCCGAACAAGGCTTGATGCCGGTGGTCGACGATGAAGCGGCTGCGTACGGTTACGAAGGCGAGAACCGCTACTTCGCCAGTTGCTTTCTTGAAGGCAAGCAGCCTGAGGAGAGTTTCTACGACGGCTTGGAAGTTTCTGAGTTGCTGATGACGGCTTACATGAGCGCCGAGCAAGGCCGCGTGATCGAATTCCCCCCGAAAGACCTCGATGCGTTTCTTCCGGCAGTCGCGCGCGGAACGTGGAAACCCTCTACTTGATTTCTTTCAGAGGTAGTCTCTGTTTGCCGTGTCTGACGGCGAGAACCGAGACCCTCTTCCGCTCAACGCGATAGATAACACGGTAATTCCCGAAAATGATCTCTCTAATGTTCGGTCGTTTCACTTCTGGCACGACCCTGCCTGATTGCGGAAAGTTGCCTAGTCTGTCCACAGCGCCGAAGATGTCGATCAAGAACATTCTGGCGGCTTTAGCGTTGTCTTCAGCAATATAGTCGGCGATCTCGTTGACTCTTTCGAGCGCGAGCGGTGACCAAACGAGTTTCATCTGTCCAGTCGCTCCAGTGCCTTCTTGCGTGCCGCGGCGTGAGACATTCCCTGCCCGCTGTCTAATTGTTCTTCGGCGGTGTGAACGTCCTGAAGAAGCTCGAGTTTCGCGAGCAGCTTCTCATATTCTGAAACGTCGAGCAGTACTGCGGCACTCCGGCCCTGCTGAGTGATAACGAGCGGCCTTCTTGTCCGTTGAACCTGTTGAACGAGCGAAGCGGCGTTGGCGCGAAACTCTGAAATGGGTTTCACGTCCTGGTCTAAAACCACTCTGTTCATATCAATCTCCTCGACGATGTATGGTATGGAATAACGTACACCAGAGCGTACCACGCTTTGTCCGTCGAATCAACCAGTGTGACCGCGCCGGGTGTGATTAGAAGTGGGACCTGGCTCGAGGCGGCTCTTCACATTGGCCGGCGGATTGCCATATGCGAGTTGGGCTCTCATTAACACCCCTCTTCAGAGGGGTGGCCGGCAAGGGCATGCAATGCGGAGCCGTTTCAACGGCTCCGGTCGATCGCAAAACGGTTGAAACAGTTGGGGCCAAAGCCCTGTCCACTCCGACACCTCACTGAAGTGAGGTGTTAATGAGTAGGAAACGCATTCAACCTGGCTCAAGTCCCGCTCTTAATCACACCCGACCGCGCCTGTTGGTAGGCGTAGCCCAAACGGCGCGCGCTCATTATAATCGCGAAACGGAGGAACTGCTTATGAGAATCCGAATCTTTACTTTCATACTTACGTCCTTGCTGCTGTCATCTTCGGCGTTTGCGCAGTCACCAACAGAAAAGCGAGATGCGGCGGTCGATCTCATCTGGGGTGTCAAGATTCCCATGCGCGACGGAGTCAAGCTCAACGCCACCGTCTTCAACCCTAAGAACCAAACTGCGCCGCTTCCAGTCATCTTCACTTTCACGCCTTACATCTCAGACTCGTATGAAGACCGCGCAGTCTACTTCGCTAAGAACGGTTACGTGTACGCGCTTGTAGACGTGCGAGGCCGCGGCAACTCTGAAGGCCACTTCGAACCCTTCGCCAACGAAGGCCGCGACGGCTACGACGTCGTCGAATGGCTGGCTACTCAATCGTGGTCCAATGGCAAAGTCACGATGTGGGGCGGCTCGTATGCCGGCTTCGATCAATGGACGACACTCAAAGAAGCGCCGCCTCACCTGGTCACGATCGTGCCCGCCGCTGCCGCGTATGCAGGCGTAGACTTTCCATTCTTCCGAAACATCTTCTCGTCTTACATCATCCAGTGGCTGAGCTTCACCAGCGGCGTCACGCCTAACGTCAAACTGTTCGGCGAGTCTTCGTTCTGGAGCGATAAGTTTCATCAGCTCTACGTCGAGCATCGTCCCTTCAAGGAACTCGACCGAGTAGTCGGCAACACGTCGACGCACTTTCAGACGTGGCTCGCGCACCCGACGCCGGACGCTTACTGGCAGGCGATGGTTCCATCTTCCGAACAGTACCGGCGAATGAATGTACCGATACTCACGATCACCGGTCACTACGATGGAGACCAGACCGGCGCGATGACTTACTATCGCGAACACATGAAATACGGCTCGCCGGAAGCTCGAGACCGTCACTACTTGATCATCGGGCCGTGGGACCACGCTGGCACTCGCACGCCTAATCGAGAAGTGGGCGGGCTGAAGTTCGGTGAGGCGAGCATGCTCGATCTGAACAAGCTTCACAAAGAGTGGTACGACTGGACGATGAAGAGCGGCCCCAAGCCCGAGTTCCTTAAGAAGCGAGTCGCTTATTACGTCGTCGGCGCCGAGCAATGGAAATACGCCGACAGCCTTGAGACGATTTCGAATGTGAAACGAACTTTTTATCTCAGCTCGGATGGACAGGCCAATGACCTTTTTCACTCTGGGACTCTGAGCAGTGTAACGCCCGAGCCAGTCGCATCATCTTCAGCCGCCAACGCGTCATCGCGAGCCGGTCAGGGACCAGCCAACAACAGCAACCTCCCCGCCTCTGCCTCTGACAAATTCGTCTACGATCCTCTCGACACACGGCCCGGCGATTTGGACCTGGAAGAAGAGGCGAACCCCCTCACCAGTCAGCGAGACGCCCTGAACTTGAACGGCAACGGAGTCATCTATCACAGCGAGCCGTTCACGGAAGACACCGAAGTGACCGGCTATTTGAAGTTCGTCGCGTGGATATCGATGGACGTTCCGGACACTGATTTCCAAGTGGCGGTGTACGAGATCCAGCGCGACGGCACGAGTGTGTTTCTAACCGCTGATCAGATGCGAGCGCGCTATCGCGAGTCGCTGACTAGAGAGAAGCTGGTAACACCGGGAGAGATCAATCGGTATGAATTCAGTACGTTTCAATTCTTCTCGCGCCGCATCGCGAAAGGGAGCCGCTTGCGATTGATCTTGAGCTGCCCAAACACGATTCAATTAGAGAAGAACTACAACAGCGGCGGCGTAGTGGCTGAGGAGTCGGGTAAAGACGCTCGCACTGCGCACGTGACCGTCTATCACGACCCCTCGCATCCGAGTGTCTTAGAGATTCCCATCGTGAAATAGCTTGCGACGTAGAGGCTGAAGATGCCACGGGCTTGCCCCGTGGCATCGCCGAAATCCTTTTCACACCAGGTCGGGAAGCATTGCTCTTATCCTGAGCGCCCGAGATACACTCATGATTCGCCTCCATCTTCTTCCAGAGATAAGTGGTGGCCAATCGTGTTCACTTCGCCTTCCACTTTGGTACTTTTTCGTACTTCGTACTTATGGTTCTGTCCCCGGAAGCAGACGCGCAGACCCATTCGCCGAAGTTGTCCTTGAAGCACTCCTTTCGGCCGTCAATGACGGTTCGCTTGATTTCAGTGTCATATCGCTCACAAACCGTGAACTTGGTCTTCACCGGGTAGATTTTCGCGCCGACGGGTGTGGTCTCGTGATACAGCGTGTCTCCGCGAAGGTTGGTGCGGGGCGGTCCAATCTGAAAGCTCTCAAACACAATACCGACAGCCCAGTACTCTCTTGCTTCAACTCTCTGTTGATAACGAGCCAGGATGGCGCGTTTGGACTTGAGTTCCATCGAGTCGGTTGGCTTTGACTTCGCGATCAAAGTATCGTCGGAGGAGCACTCATCAAGGGCAAGTTTTTCTTTCACCGCATGGTCTTCTCTTGTTTGGTCTTTGTCCTCGTTATTTTTGTTTGGTTTATTAGTCTCGGCCTGTTCGTCCTTGTCGGGGGCAGCACCACCTTCGGGCGTGCATTTGCGAACATAATGCTCCATGACGAAGGCGCGCGATAGCTTGTCGCGTGAACCGCCCCCGGGCGAGTATTTGTTCACGTACAAAACCTCGCAGCGGTCATCTGCGGCTTGCCCTTCGCAGCTCAATATCTTGACCTTGCTAGCGCCGCAGTCGTACACCACGTTGTATTTCACTTTGTCTTTTTGTTGCGCCTCCGCTCTTTGTCCCACTACGAACGATGTTGCGCCGCAGACGAGTAAGGAAAAAACAACCACCAGTCCTTGTCCCTTCATTGGTTTTCTCATTTTGATTCTCCTTTGAGGTAGCCAGTTCTCGTTTACATCATCTAGCCATTCCTCGACCCAGAGAAACGGAATGCCGGATGTTCACTCCTTTGCTGCGGTTAATTCGCATGCCAATTGTACACCGCCGTTGCTGTCCGAGTGCCAATGAAGACAACTTAAAATTCTTCGGAGCCCCACGATTCGCCGTTGGATACAGAATCGCAACATCGCAGGCCCGGCACAATCTCAGTTTCCGCTAACAGATCACAGGGGCAACTAAACGTGAGCCTACACGGGACAAGCCCGTAGCATCCTGAGCCTACTGGTGAGCCTGATGTAGCCGCGACACGTGAGCCTCCACCGGGCAAGCCGGTGGCATCCACAGTTCTTACACAGTCTCTGAAGTTGATGGTATCCTCCCGAGACTTCCGACCTGGTCCCGAAAGTTGGGGGTATTTCACACTCAACGGTCGCTGAGAGCACCCACTTGTGTTCCGATCACGGCTTGTACTTCTCGGTCTGCCGCACAAGCGGAAGAACCACCTGATCGATCGATGATTCGCTCTCTGTGGCCTGGACTCGATTCAGGAACCAGTGCTCGACGTGCTCGGCGGATCCGTTCGGAGGCAAATTCGCAAGGGGCCCCAGCGTCTCAACCTCTAGCATGTCAGGGTCAGTGTAGCTCTCGCTGTTGCAACCGAAGTCGGGATATGTTCGCTTTGAGTCAAACCCGAAACGCTTCAGGAACAACTCGCCGTTGAGGTAGTAAGCTGCCCAGCCGAGCGTGTTCATAAAGCCGATCTTCTGCTTCGTTCTCGCAGACGGATCTTGCCTGAGCTGGACGTACTTCGTTCCCCACGTCCAACGAGGGTCCTTCATATCGGTGTAGCCCCACAGCACCATCGACCGCGACGGCAACAGGAACTCGGGGTGAGGTCTGTACGGCTCTTGTGGAAAGATAGCGCGGCCGCCCGCAGCCATCACCGTCAACGCCCACGGCGCCAACTCGACGTCCCAGAGGTTCTTGTTGATAAGCCGGTGCACCACCATCACGTGGTTTTCGTTCGGATCAAGCGTGATCTCTATTTCCTTCACGATGCCTGTTGTAGTTTCCATCGGCTGCGTTAGCTTCAGAGTCTTTCCGTCCCAGGCGTGCTTGACCGAAACGTTATCGGGGAAGTAGGTGCGGGGCGCGGCTTCCGGCGCGTGCCACAAGCGATGCCCGCCGTAGCCGCGCCACTCGTCGCCGCCAGTCTTGCCCATCTGGTCTTTGAATTCTTTGAACAGGTTCTGCCCTCCGACAAAACCGAAGCGAATCACTCGCGGGCCAACATCGGTTGTGACTATCAGCTCGACCTGACCGTTTGTCAGCCGCACACAGTTGGGCCAGCCGCCGTAGCTGACTTTTTGTTGCATCTGCACCTCTGTTGCGAATGTGATCGTTGACAGAATTGAGATGAGTAGAGCCATAAGAACGCATCGCATCGAGTCTCCTCCTTCGATCGTAAGTATGGACAGAGATTTCAACACAAAGGCACGAAGACACCAAGAGCCAGAAGGGAGTTATGCATCGACCCTGCGACGTTGCTCAAAACGCGATGCGCCCGACGAGCCTCAACTTGTCGTTTGGTTCGGATGTTAACGTACGGCGACTTAGCGAGCTTTGCGAAACTTTGCGTCTTTGCGCGAAGAACTGTACTCGGCGCAAAGACGCAAAGTCTCGCAAAGCTCGCAAAGAAGACCTGATTAATCACTTCACTTGTGGAACAAACCTGGCATCGTCTACAAACACGTTGAGCCTGACCTCTGAGAACTTCATGACTGACCCAAAAGGCGGGCGTGACCATGTGATCGTGAACGGCAGCTTCACTCCGCCAGCATCCTGGTAATCGTCGAAGTCGGTCACGTCGGGGATCGTCCCGAACGCTGTCTTGAAAGCCACATACTTTCGAATCAGCAAACCTGTCTGCGCATCGAAGTACAACTTCTCTCGGCTGTCGTCTCGAGAGGTTGCGCCAACGACATAAGCGTCGCGGTCGCCCAGTTTCTCTTTCGTCAGTACTCTCATTTGCGGATAGGTCGCTCTGAGGCTCGAGTATCTATAAAAGTCGGCTTCGCGCTTCAGTTCTTCCGACTCGTTGCTTTGCCCTTCGAGCAGTCTGACCGAGGTCTTCAAACCGTCTCCGTGCGGCACCGAAATCTCGCGCACGTCTTTGGTCCAGCCCTTGGCGCCGTCGAACCCTTTCTCCGTCCAGCCTCCATGATCGCTCCTTATTATCTGCAGCTTGTTAGCCGTCGTTTGATAGATCTCGATCGGGGTTGTCTGCGGCGCGGTCATTAGATTGGTTGTCGTTTCAGTTCCTCGCGAGACCCGCGTCTTGATTTTCTGAATCGCAGCCTCACCTCCAATAGCTCGGATATAGCGGGCGAGGACCTCATCGGTGGAAGGCAAGGCTGTCGGCTTGGCTGGAGTCGCTACGTCGTCCAGCGAATGCAAGGCTGCTAGATCAGGCGGCGGATTCGGAACTGAGTTGTGCTGACCACGATGGCATGTGTAACAGGTGACCGCAGGATTGCCGCTGAAGTGTTCGCTGTTGATCGCGCGCGTCATCACGATCATCCGCCGCGCTGCCAGCTTGGCGGACTTTTCGTCGTTCTCCCAGGGATTGGTGTGACAATAAGTGCAGCCGACTCCAAGCGCGGCGCACATGAAATCCATCACGCCGTCGAGCTCAGTCGCGCGCAGGTCCTTAAGCACTTGAACGTTCTTGTAGACCTCTCCGGCAGTCTGTTCGCGGGACTGGTTCTGATCGAATCCTATGGCTGGCCAACCGGGCGCGGCGGTTTCAGAATGCGCGCGACTACTCGCGGCGATAACGCAGAGAGCCGCCATCAACACGACTGCGGCAAGGAACTGCGCGCGGCGGCGGCTCAACACACTTGCTTTCGGGAACATCATTTCTTCGGGTCGGGACACTTGCAATCTTCGGCGGTGATGATCGAGTCGAAACGCGGCTGCTGATCAGAAGTTAGTAACTCTCGCATCTGAGTACGCGCTCTTTCGCGCACCGTATCGTAGCGGGGCCGCACGTCGGCACAGACCGCTTTGTAGTCGTCGCGAGTGTGATCCAGCACCGTGCGTATCGCCGTCGCCTGGTCGGCGCTCAACGTGAGTTCACGCTTGAGCGTTTCAAAATAAGTGTCCGTGTCGCGAAGCGATACGACGGGAGCCGTCGGAGCAGAGGTTGCCCCTCGCAGACGATACATTCCGTCGAGCGACGCGCCGGTCACGCCGCCAAGCGCGAACACTAACAAGAAAGCGCCCCACGCTTTGAGTTGTGCGTTGCTTTGTTTCATTTGTCTCCCTTTCCGCCGTCTCTATTTCCGCGATCTTCAGCAAACATAGTCGCCAGCACTTCTTCAGTTGAGATCGCGCACTGCTCCGTTGACGACAGCGCGCAGGTGCCGCCTACGATGACGCGGTTGATGTCATCGGCTCTCGCGTTCTCCGGAGCATTGCCGTTAGCAGCTCTCGACTTCGTAATCCAGAACGCGGAGGCTGCAGCGAGGGTCACCAGCAACAGCGCCAGGATCGCGCGCGAGGCCACCAGCAGCGTCGCAAGCCAGCCACTTCCCTGCGCTCCGCGTTTACGTCGCTCGGCTTCGATGCCAGCGCGAACCCGCGTGTGAAGAAAAGGCGACGAGGCGATTCTCTCAGCTTCGTCGTCGGCTATTCCGCCGGCGCTCGCGATGGTTTTCGCCAATTGGTCGAGATGTTCATTCGATCTTCCGTTCATTTGCTCACCCCACCATATTTCAACCGCAGAGGACGCCGGGGCGCGCAGAGGTAACCTCTGCGTCCTCGGCGTCCTCTGCGGTTAATCTCCTCTCACAAAAACTCCCCGAGCACTTTGCGCAACGAATGCCGTGCGCGATGCGCTCTCACTTTTACTTTGGAAATCTTCCATCCCATCACCACTGCGATCTCCGCTACAGTCAATTCTTCCGCGTCGAGCAACGTGAGCACCAGACGGTCGTCCGCGCTCAGACGTGCCAGAAGCTTGTTTGCCAGATCGCGTGAAATGAGCGCAGATTCCGCGTTGCTGCGTTTGCCTTGCAGTTGCACGTTGAGCCAGTCGGCTTCATCCGCGGAGATGTCGCTGATCGAGCTTTCCGGTCTCCGGCGCGCGCGGCGCAGCTCGTCGTAACAAGCGTTGATGGTCACGCGCGACAGCCACGCCGAAAACGAATGTCCGCGATCCGGCGAATAAGCGTCGAGATTGAAATAGACTTTGGTGAAGACCTCCTGAAGTATCTCTTCGACGCGCTCGGGGCGATTGAAGAACCGGCCCGCCAGTCTCGCAACGCGCCGGCGATGGCGCTCAAAGATTTCCTCAAATGCCTGGTCGTCGCCAGCGCGCGCCGCTTCCGCGAGTGTTTCGTCCGCCGCGTCGAGCGTGCTTCGCGAGACGGAATCTGCGGTCGCGCGAATGGCGTTGGAGGCAGTCTCTTTCATTCGATACATTGAACCAGCTCGTCACGCTACACACACGGATGACGTTACGAAGAACGTACGGCGGGAGAATCCGGTTACAACGCACACTTGTTTCTTGGTGGATGAATCAACGTGAGCCGAGCTGAAATCTCACGCCAATGCGCGCGAGCAGCGGCGGGCCGATTGTTCTTATGGGCGTGCGGCCGATGTCCTAGCGCTCGCCGGTGAGATTCTCAAACGCGCCGAACACTTCGACACCCTTACCTAATGAACGCGACGCAAGAGCATCAAGCGTGAAGTACGGATCAAGCGGGAACACGTTCTGATCGTCATCGAATTGCGTGCTGCCCGCACGTCCCTGAATTGCAACCGTAAGGCGACGCGAATTCGAGTAGCGAGCTTGAAAAGTGAAGAGATGACGAGGCACCTGCGGAATGATCAACCCTTCGAGCGAAGTGTTTGCCGGAAACTTGAGCACGCTTGCGTCGATAAGCTGATAGCCGCCAGAAACGCTTACCGTGCGGGTCAGGCGAGCTTCAGCTTCAATGTCGACGCCCCGTGAGCGCGTACGGCCCAGGTTCTGCCGCTGCCGAGTGATCAAAGCAGGCGTGACGCTCAGAGTAACGTTGGCTACCGGTCGCACGATTTCGCTCCAGAAAAACGTTCCGCGGATATTCAGTTTCTTGTCGAATGCCGCCGCGCTGATTCCGGCTTCACCGCCCGTGAGCCGCTCGGCTCGCAGATTGACGTTTGCTTGCGTGAGAACGTTGCCGACTCGGAATGAACGGTACAGCTCATTCAGCGTCGGCGCTCGAAAGGATCGATACCCGGAAACCATAAGAGAGACGTTGTCCGTCAGCTTGTGCAACAGAGACACGCGCGGACTGAAAGCATTCTCAGTCCGGTCGGGAAACTTCGTCACCGTCACCGGAGTCTGCGCCGGAAGCGGACGCGAGGATGACAGCGCGTCGTAGTTCCTCCAGTGATCACCACGCGCGCCCAAAGTCAGCAGCCATCGCGGGGTGATCCGAATGATGTCTTCGGCAAATAAGCCAACTGTTCTCTCGCGTCCTCCCGAGCCGACCGCAAGGGTCAATTTCCCAGCCGTGAAGCCAAGCTCATCACTCGCGCCTCGCACTTCACGAAAGTCGACGCCGGCGACAAAAGTCTGAAACGAACCAGCCGCTCGCGACCATTGAGTAGTGAATCCCACTTCTTGAGCGGGTACTCGCTGGCTTCGCGTAAGGGCTTCGCTGTTGCGATCGGCGGCGATTGATGAAAAGTCTTGATCATAGGTCTCGGTGACTGCAAAAGCCCGCGTGTTGAACAAGCCTGCGCGCGCGGATTGAAGATCGTTCCCAAAGGACACCTGCCGAATGTAGGTGTTGTTGGTTTGAAGCGGTGTGCCGTTCTCGCGAGACTCGCCGAAGATCGAACCGCGCACAAAGATCCGGCCTTTGTCCGAGATCAATCTTTCCAGCGTAAGATCGAGCGCCGTATGCTCAGCGCCTGCTTTGGTATCGACGCGGCCGCGTTCGGCGTCGTCAACCAGCACGTAGCCGTCAGTGTGAAAGGCTTCGGCAGAGAGGCGGGCCGCCCATTGAAACAGACTGCCGCCCGTGAAGAACGAAACATCAGGCGTCTGCTGATTGCCGTAGGACGCTTCGAAGGAAAGCGCGCCCTCGCGCGGATCACGCGTGATCAGGTTGATCACGCCGCCCAGCGCGTCCGTTCCGTAAAGACTCGAAGCGCCGCCCTGGACGACTTCAATGCGACTGATCGCTTCACGTGGGACTCGGCCCCAGTACACCCAGCCGCCGAACGGATCGTTGATAGGAATTCCGTCGGAAAGGACGACAGCCCGGCTCGCACCGCTCGGGCCGACTCCTCGAAGCGACACGCCTTGTGAGGTCGGGTTCGCGGTCCGGCTGCCTGAGCGTCGAAAGAGCGAGAAACCCGGAACCTGCCGCAGCGCATCGTCGACCGTCAGCGCGGCAGTGGTCGCAAGGTCTTCAGAAGAAAGAACGGCGACGCTCGCTGCCGTGTCGCTTACTCGAGTCTCGGTGCGTTCAGCGGTCACGGTCATCTGTGAAGACAACGGCGCTGGAGCAAGAACGATGTTAAGCGCGGTACGGTCTCCGTCTGGCGCAGTCCAGACGCGCTCAACCTTGCTGAAACCCGTCGCATTGACGACGATGATGCCCCGGTCGGTTTGAACGGATTCGAAAACGAAACGTCCTTCGCCATCTGTAATTTGTTTTACACTAAAGGCTGTGCTGGTGAGAGTGACGTCAGCGCCAACGATCGGAGCGCCGGCCTGGTCTTTTACGACGCCTTCTATGCGGTGCGTCCCTTGAAGCGCATCGGCTTGCGAGCAAAGCGCAAGCGACATTGCGAGCAGACTCATCGCGACCAGCGCAGAAGGAACCCGATTCAGCCGGAATGCTTGCGCGTGCCTGATCATGTTCACGGACGGGCCTTGTACTTCTCGTACAATTCAGTGTGTCTGCTTGTGAGCGGTATGTCGCGACCGTTGATAAACACGTGCTTGATCTGCGTCCTTATCTCCAACGGATCACCATCAGTCACGATCAGATTCGCGATCTTCCCTTGCTCGATCGAGCCGACTCGGTCCGATATGCCGAGTATCTCCGCCGGATAAATCGTGACCGCCTTGAGAGCTTCTTCCTTCGGCAGACCGAACGCCGCAGCCATTCCAGCGTGATAAGGCAGGTTCCTCGAGTAAGCCGAATCGTTAGTCTCAAACGCGATCTTCACTCCAGCCTTGAAGAGCAATCCGGCGTTCGCGAAAGCCGCATCATAAGGGTCATCGTCCTTCACGGGGACTCGCAGCACCGGGCCTACTATCACTGGAATGTTCTTGGCTTTGAGTTGGTCCGCAACTTTGTAAGCTTCGGCGCCTCCCGAGATAATCGCCTTGAGCTTCATCTCGGTTACAAAAGCAATCGCGTTCTTGATGTCGCGTTCGAGATTGACGTTAATGACGACGGGCATCTGACCGCGCACGACCGGGATCAACGCTTCGAGCTTGAGATCGACATCCCGTTTCGGGAGGTCCGCATCTTTCGCTCGAGCGTCCTTCGCGTCGGCGTACGCTGTCGCATCACGCAAGATCTTTTTCAGGTTCTCGATCTGGCGATCCTGCTCGCGGCGCAGTTCGGTCACGGAGCGTTGCGGACCGCCGAAGCCGCCTTCAAAGTTGCGCCCGCCCCCGCCCGGCCAGTTGATGTGCATGGCCACCGGCGACTTCAAGACCATCTCACGCGGGGTCCAGCCGTCGAGATTCAAGATCGCGCTTTGCCCGGCAATCAAGCCGCCTCGCGGCGCGGTCAGCACCGTTGTAATCCCGTTCACACGCGTGACGGCAATGTGAGTGCTGTCGGGATGAATGGCAACGTCGACCCGAATGTTAGCGTTGTTGTCACCGATTTCATTTGTATCAACTGAGCCGGCTACCGACCCGATTTCTGTTAGACCGATCTCCGTGTCGGCGTCGATCATGCCCGGATAAACCGACAGACCCTTCGCGTCGATGATCTTCGCTCCCGGCGGCGCTGTCACGTTCGCTCCAACAGCAGCAATCTTCCCGTTAGCGATCACGACGGTTCCGCTTTCAATAACCGGCCCAGTGACAGTCACGATGCGCGCGTTGCGAATGGCGTAGGTTTCGGAAGTCTGAGCGGACACGCCGTGTCTCTCGGAACCGCCAAGGTAGAGCGCGAGCGCGCACATGACAACACTCGCAACAAGAAGAATTCTCCTCATCTTCATCGCTGATCTCCTGGGTGTCCGACAGACTTCAGTTTGTCGAGGACCACCCAATCAAGGTGTTTAGAACGACGACAAACTGAAGTTTGTCGAACGTCCCCATTAGTGCTCGATATCATTCGGGCGAGGCGCAGGCTCGTCGGGTTTTTCCAAGCGCGGCTGACGAGGCCCGCCCGTTCGTTGTTCGCGTTCACGCTTGATCAGATCGGCCTTCTCGCGCTTGAGCACCTCGCGCTGTTTGAGATCTTCGCTGCGATCGAAGTAGACCTCGCCTTCGATCATCGTCATCTCCGGCACGGTGTAAACCGAGAACGGATGCTGGCTGAAGATCACCAGGTCCGCGTCCTTGCCAACGTCGATCGAACCGGTGCGTTTGTCGATCCCGAGCTGAATCGCCGAATTGAGCGTCACGGTTCGTAGCGCTTCTTCTTCGCTCATCCCGCCGTACTTCATACCTTTCGCGGCTTCAAGGTAAAGCCGGCGCGCCAGTTCATCCGAATCCGAGTTCATCGAGACGACAACTCCGCGCGAAGCCATCAGCGCAGCGTTGTAAGGAATCGCGTCGTAAGCTTCGAGCTTGTACGCCCACCAATCAGAAAAGGTCGATCCTCCGGTTTTGTGCGCGGCCATTTCTTTCGCGACCTTATAGCCTTCAAGCACGTGCTGAAGCGTCTGCACGTGAAAGCCCAGCTCATCGCTGAGATTCAACAGCATCAGGATCTCGTCATCGCGATAGCAGTGCGCGTGCACCATTCGCTTGCCTTCGAGAATTTCGACCAGCGCATCGAGCGCCAGGTCACGGCGCGGCGCGATAGCGTTCTTGTCTAACGGTTCAGTTACGGTTGTGACGATCCCAACTTTCTTTGTTTCGTACTCCTGCCACTCTCGCTGATAGTCTCTTGCTTTGATGAACGCCTCGCGGATGGTCTCCTCGACGCCCATTCTCGTCGCGGGATAACGGCGCGGCACCGTCGAAGGTATTCCCTGATTGTTCGAGCGCTTCGGGTTCTCGCCAAGCGCGAACTTGATGCCCTGCGGCGCATCGGGAATGATCCATTCATCAACCGGCTTGCCGATCTTCCATTTCACTACCGCGTTTTGGCCGCCAATCGAGTTTGCCGATCCATGCAAAACATTCGCAGTCGTAGTCCCGCCGGCGAGCTCGCGATAGATCGCCGGGCTGTACGGATCGATGACGTCGCGAATGCGGACCATCGCGGTAACTGAGAGCGAGCCCTCGTTCACGTTGCCGTCAATGCCGGTGTGCGAGTGGCAGTCGATGATGCCCGGCGTGACGTACTTTCCGGTGGCGTCGATGATCCTGGCGTTGGGATCGCGAGCTCTCACGTTCGGGCCGACCTCAGCGATCTTGCCGTTGCGGATCAGGATCGAACCGTTGTTGATCGTGCCGTGAGAAGCGGTCAGGATCGTCGCGTTCTTGATTAGCGTTTCAGTGGGCGCGGCAGGCGGAACCGCAGAACCGACTCCAGCAGCCAGTTTCGCGTTGCCTCCTGTTTGCGCAAACGCCGAAGCGATCATCGTC
>JADGNW010000380.1 GCA_017883315.1 Blastocatellia bacterium
AGGTAGTCAATTCCGCGCTTCAACCCGTCGCTCTGATCTTCACTCGCCATCAACCCGGCAAGCGCCCACGCGGTCTGCGAAGCCGTGCTCAGCCCTTGCCC
Organism: Blastocatellia bacterium; assembly: GCA_017883315.1. Classification (GTDB taxonomy): domain Bacteria; phylum Acidobacteriota; class Blastocatellia; order UBA7656; family UBA7656; genus Onstottus_A. The sequence continues at coordinate 102 of JADGNW010000380.1, forward strand.
TTTCGATCCCGGATCGTCGTAGCTTCCCGGCGACTCGCCCCACCCGCCGTCCTCATTCTGAATCGCACGCAGCCAGCAACCGGCCGCTTGATAGCGAGGCTCCATCATATCTTCGCCTATGCACTTCAATCCGTGCAGCGCCAGCCAGGTGCCGTAAATGTAGTTCACACCCCAACGCCCGAACCACGAGCCGTCCCGCTCCTGCTCTTTCGACAGAAAGCTCAGAGCTCTCTGCACGACTGAATTATCGCGGCTGAAGCCAAGAGTCGAGAACGTTTCAATTCCGCGCGCGGTGATGTCGCTGGTCGACGGATCGATCATTGCGTTGTGATCGGCGAATGGGATCTGAGTCAGGAACTGCTCGTCGCAGTCGCGATCGAATGAAGCAAATCCGCCGTCCTTGTTCTGCATAGTCAGGACCCATGCCAGCCCGCGGTCCATCGCTTCACGTTTTCGGCGTTCGCGGCCGTTGTCTCGGAAGCGAACCTTGCTCAATGCGGTCAGCACCTGAAACGTGTCGTCCACGTCGGGATAAAATTCATTTGCGTACTCGAAGTACCATCCACCGGGCTGAGCATCCGGATTCTTCACTTTCCAATCGCCGACTTCTTTGACTTCCTTTTCGAGAATCCACTCGGCAGCTTTTTGAAGCGCGGGATGATCGGCCGCCAAGCCCGATTCGGCCAGCGCGTTCATTGCGAGCGCAGTGTCCCACACGGGTGAAAAGCACGGAGCGACTCTGAGCGTGTCGCCTTCTTCAATCTCGAGTTTCTCGAGCTCGAGAAGCTGCGAGGCGGTCAACGAATGATCGTTTTCATAACCAAGGCATCTCAGCGCGATGATCGAGTTGATGATCGGCGGAAAGATCGCCCCGATGCCGTCGCTCTTCTCGAAGTGTTCGATCATCCATTGCTCGCAAGCTTTCAGCGCCTTCTCGCGCGAGGGCGACCACCGCTTGCGCTCGAGCAGCTTCAGCGTGAAATCAGTAGTATGGAATACCGTCTTCCAGAAGCCGCGTCGAGCTGACATATTCACAGACTCGTCGAGAAGCAGCTCGCCGATACTCGCACTCTCGGGTATGGCGCAATACGGTTTGCTTGCCCACATCACCGCAAGGGGAACGACGATTCCCCTTGTCCACGCTGACATCTCATAAAGATTGATCGGGGCCCAGGCCGGCAATAGAACAATCTCCGGCGGAACGGCCGGGCATCGCTCCCAGGGATACTGCCCGAATATCGCCAGGTAAATTCGAGTGAAACTGTTTGTCGCGTCGAGTCCGCCCAGTTCACGAATCACCTCGCGAGACTTCTTCATGTGCGGCGCGTCCGGTGAATCGCCCAGCAGCTTGAGGACAAAGTAAGCCTTCGCCGATGCGCTCACCTCAGGCGGACCGCCTTCGTAAATCGCCCAGCCGCCGCCGGGCAGCATCTTCTCGCGAATGTAGTTCGCAGCTTTGCGGCATCGGTCCTCGTGCAACCGGCCGACGAAGTGCATCGTCAGGACATACTCCGATTCGAGAATGGTGTCGCCTTCCAACTCGCCGCACCAGTGTCCGTCGGCGTGCTGAATTTGGAGCAGATAATCTTGCGCCGATTGAATCGCGCGGAGCACTCCAGCGCGCAACTCTTCGTCCACCCTTGCGAGCTTCACTTGTTTCTGATTCAACATTGAGCCTGCGCCCTAATCCTTCTCGTTTAAGTTCTGTGAGCCCGAAGACTCAAGGGGTCCCAAAGGCCAAGATCATACTAAGATTCGGCGCCGCGTATCAAGACATCGCCAGCGCCGCTAGCGAACGCAAATCTTTCACGGGCACGGCATGTCGACCAAACCACTCAAACAACCAGCGCGAATCATAAGAGACCTTTACCGCCGGTCTGCAATGCCTCGGTCGTCACCGCAAGCGAACCATAGACGGTCGTCTCACTATTGGACTCGTCTGAATCTCTTGTCTTCTGTGTTTTCTTCATCAAGCGACTTAACCGACAAGAATCCGTTTTCAAAGCGAAACCTATGTTTGGTCGTCCCTGATCGCTCGATAATAGTCAGCAGATTATCCGCTCAACACCGCGCTACACCATCAGCTTTTCAGGATGCAGCAGTTCCTGAGGTAAGGCGAAATGAACGTTCTCATCTTCGCCGGGCTGCTCCTCGAATTCAGTCGCGCCCATCGACCGGAGGTGCTCGAGCACCCGAATGACCAGCTCTTCTGGAGCTGATGCGCCGGCAGTTACGCCGACGACTCTCGCGCCGTCGAGCCATTCGGTTTTGATCTCGTCCTCATCGTTCACCAGATAAGCCGGCCTGCCCGCGACGGCCGAGACCTCGCACAGCCGCTGAGAGTTCGAACTATTCTGCGAGCCGACGACGAGCAGCACATCGACCCGCTCGGACATTTCCTTAACCGCGTTCTGCCGGTTCTGCGTCGCGTAACAAATGTCGTCCTTTGCTGGAGACTTGACGCCTGGGAATCTCCGCTTCAACGCATCGATAATGTCGGCTACGTCATCGAGTGAGAGCGTCGTTTGCGTCAGGTACATCACGCGGTCGGGATTGGGAACATCGAGCCGGGCAACGTCCTCAACCGAGCTGACCAGTTGCATCGGAGCTTCGCCCATCGTGCCTTCGACTTCCTCGTGTCCCGGATGGCCGATCAGCACCATCGAATAATCGTCGCGAGAAAAGCGAATGGCCTCGAGATGAACCTTGGTAACAAGCGGGCAAGTAGCATCGATTACGCGCAGCTTCTTGCTCTCGGCCAGGTCCACTATCTGAGGCGAGACCCCGTGAGCGCTGAAGACACACACGGCGCCGTCGGGTATCTCTTCTATGCTGTCAACAAAAACCACATCGCGCTTGCTGAGGTTTTCGACGACGTAGCGGTTGTGCACGATTTCGTGAAAGACATAAATCGGAGGCGGAAAGAAATCGAGCGCGCGCTCGACGATGTCGATGGCACGCACGACGCCGGCGCAGAAACCGCGCGGCTTTGCAAGGATCACCTTCTCAATGGACATCGATAATTCCTTCCGGTCCCGATGAGCACGTCAGCCCCTCGCAGGGCCGCGAAACTCGCCGAATCATAACCCGAATCATAAGAACGAAGTATAGCAACCGAGGTAGGCTCGCTCAAACACGCGGCCGCGCGGTGCCTTGCCCGACTATGCCGCGAGTCGGTTTCACATTCCTAGTGTTTGATCTTTTCCCAAGCGACTTGAAGGTTGAAGCCGGGACTAACCTCGGAATTATGACAGCCCACGCAGGCAGCCTTCATATCGGTGACGCGACCGTAGCCCTTCGCAGGCTTTGCGACGTGATCGCTGCCCGGGCCGTGACACTGTTCGCACTGCACGTTCTGAAAAGAAGCAACCGCCGATGTATTACTGGCGACTGCCGGTTTGTAGCCGGTTGCGTGACACTCGAGGCAGCTCATCTCAAACTCGGTCGCTCGTGGTGGCAGCGGATCGGTCGCGTGCGCGTGAGCGCTGTTTGCCCATTTCATATATTGGGCCGCGTGGCACTGGTTGCAAGCCGCGCTCGTGACGTAGACCGGCGCTGACTTGCCACTCGATCCGAGTTCTCGTTTCGCGCCGCCGCGCCCGAGACTGCTGGCGAGCCAGGCATCCAAAAGTTTCTTTGAATTGTCTCGCGCCTGACTCTCCGCGCTTGCGGCCGCGTCGACGAATTTCTTTGCCGCCGGGTCTTCGGGAATCGCTATTTCATCGAGCACGATAAAACGCTGTCTGGTTGTGAACTTGCCTTGAGCGCCTCGATAGAAGCGAAGCTCTCCGAGCATTCTCGTCTCGAATGGAGTGAAGACTACCAACGTTTGGCCAACGTAAAACGGGGGCGTGAACGATTGCTCGAGCGAAACACTGTTCCCCGCAATGATCACGTCAATCCCCGGGGCTTCGCGTGCAATGCGCGCGGCTTCTTCGGAGCTGACCTTTGCAAGCGCGACAACAACGTCGGCCGCTTTTCTGGCTTCGGGCACCGTGCGCCTCGCAGCTTCAGCCGGGTCAATTAGCTTGAGCCCCGGCGGAGGCGCGGGCATCGTTTCAGTAAGGCCGATAAAGGCTACTCGCACCGGCTTGGGTGCGCCGGCTTCTCTCGACGGCACTTCGCGAACGATGAACGGACGCGGTGAGAGAACTGCCGGCGACTCGCTCACGGTGTTCGCGGACACAAGCTGTTCGAGCAGCGGCTCCGATCCTGCGCGGCGGGCAAACTCCGGCTTCGCAAGCACGCTCGAGAAGTAGCGCAGATCGTGGGACGAGACATTCACTACATCGACGTTTGTTTGTTCATAAGCCTTCAGTACCCAGTCGTCTTTAGCGACAACATCCGGTCTTAGCCTGGCGTGCGCACTTCGCTCATCCGACATGAAGTAGCCGGTATCGACCAGCACCGAGGGCATCTGGCTCAGGCGCTCGCGAAATAGTTTTAAGTAGCTGACACGCCGTGTCAGGCCGCCAAAGCGCGGCGGTTTTCAGCCACAGGTGTCGAGACTCCCGCGCGTGTCGCCGGAAAAGTGCACGACAAACGCGGCGCCGTCGTCGACACCGACTCGCTGCTCGAGCGGCACGCTCATGCCGACGAGCTCGAATAAGCGGCCCGGCTGTTCCTGAGCGACGACGGTGCTGTGAAGCTGAGCAAAAACGGCGAGCGCAGCTACCCAACCAATCGCGATAATCTTTAGTTGTTTGATCATTTGTCGGCTGTGTTTTCAGTCTAAGTTGATAGGAATCCTCTTTTCGTGGGCGCTCGAACAATCTAGTTGAACGAGGCTCCATTCCGCAAGCTGGGGTCCCAACCAGCGCCCCACCAGCTTTCCACCCGGCGCGCCTGGAAGAGATTGGGGCTTAGACTTGAAGCGGCGAATTCCCGGAAGCGGTCCGTTTGAATCAGGACTGCGGTTTGGAATCAACCAAGTTATCAACTGCGTCAATGAAACTTGAAACGGCATCGGCCAACTCGTTCAGACGGCCTTCAAAGAAATGATCGGCGCCTTCGATGATCGTCAATTGTTTCGGCTCGTCGAGCGCCGCAAACACTCTCTTCAGATCGTCAGCCGATCCGAACTGGTCGCGCGAGCCTTGAACAAACAATTTCGGCTTATTGCAGCGGGCGATCTCGCTGAAATCGTATGCGGAAACCGGGACTCCGGCAGCAACAATAGCTCGCACGCGGTCATCGCATGCGGCCGCGCGAAGCATCACCGCCGAGCCGAACGAGAACCCCGCGAGCCAGATCTCGGCATTAGGATACTTCTCTTCAACGAACTCGATCGCTGCGCGCAAGTCGTCTTGTTCGCCAAGCCCGTGATCGTGTTCGCCCTGGCTTCGGCCCGTGCCTCGAAAGTTGAATCGAAGCACCGCGAACCCTGCGTCTTGAAACGCGCGCGCGATTCGAAAGACGACCTTGTTGTGCATGGTTCCGCCAAACAACGGATGCGGATGGCAGACGATTGCCGCGCGCGTAACAGGTCCATCGGGCTCCTTTAGGATGGCCTCGATACGCCCAGCGGGCCCTTCGAACAAGGTGTTTCCAGTTAAGTCGGTCATAACCCGCGCGCTCGATTGATTGTGATCCTACCACGGCGTTCTCTCATTAACACTGCGTAGATGACTTCAATCGAGGCGTTGCATGCATTAGCATATCGTTAGATCATCAACAGCAGGAGGCGAGATGAAGAGGTTGTTGCTGTTGCGCCACGCGAAATCAGATTGGGATGATTCTTCATTGCGGGACTTCGACCGGCCGCTCGCTCCGCGTGGAGAGCGCGATGCGCCGCGAATCGGCAAGGCGCTTCGCAAGCGCGGCACGCTGCCGGACTTGCTAATCAGCTCGCCCGCCGCTCGCGCTCGCGCGACCATTGAAGCTGTGACGCAAGCAGCGAAGCTTGCTAACGAAATCGAATTTGACGAAGCTGTCTATGGTGCGTCGTCGGCGGAACTGATGAAGCTCATCGGGCGCTTGCCCGACAGCAGCGGGTGCACTCTGCTAGTTGGGCACAACCCCGGGTTCGAGGATTTGCTCGGGCGGTTGACCGGCTCGCACGAACGAATGCCGACGGCAGCTCTCGCTTGCATCGAGTTTGATATCGATCACTGGGACGATGTGGAAAACAGAAAAGGCCGGCTCGTCTGGTTGCTTACTCCCAAGCACCTCGACGCGCACGGCGATTAGCGAGGTATGTGATGGATGATACTGTTCTGCGTGAGCAATTGGTGGAACTGTTGCGAGGCGGCGAGGCGCACGTCAAAGCCGAGGCCGTGCTTGCCGGAGTAAGTCCCGAGTTTCGCGGCGTTCGACCCGCGGCGAATGTTCATTCGGTTTGGGAAGAGCTCGAACACCTGCGGCTGGCCCAGGAAGACATCTTGCGGTACACGATCGATGCTTCGTGGAAGTCGCCCGAGTGGCCCGGGGGATACTGGCCGCCTGAAAATCAGAGCGTGACTGACGAGATGTGGGAGGCTTCGGTTGATGGTTTCCTCTCGGATCTCAAAGAGTTCGTCACGCTGGTTCA
>JADGNW010000381.1 GCA_017883315.1 Blastocatellia bacterium
CTCCCTTCGCGAAGCGCGTGGGCCCATGCCCGAGCTTGTAGCGGAACTCAGCCTCCGTGGATTCACTGTGCTGAGCCTCGGTTTCGTCTAACCTTCCAACCGATTGTCAGGGTTCGTGTGATTGCCCACGGCAAGCTGGCAGCGGGCGCTACCGGGACCCTGTGGATCCCGAGGAAGCGGACATGGACTTATCGAAGGACCGCTGGCGAACTTACACCAAACGATTCGATTGTGTAGAATTGGTTTCGACCAAAGCTTCGCCCTCTCAGAAAAGAGTAAACCTGAATGGCCAAAACAAAGCGATCCGAGTCCCAGCCGGGCACACTGATGCTGATCGGCGGCGCTGAGGATAAGTTCGAACAGAAGTTTCTCCTGAAATGGTTTTTTGAAAGCAGCGGCGGGCGCAAGGCGCGCATCGTTGTTTTGCCCAGCGCTTCTGAGAGCGAGGAAAGTGGGGCTATCTACCTTCAGGTCTTCACGGATTTCGGCGCGCGATCGGTCGAAATAATTCCGCTCTTCAAACGCGACGATGCTGACCTGTCAGACGTGACCAGAGAACTGGTAAAGGCTACCGGCATCTTCATGACGGGCGGCGATCAGAGTAAGATCGCGCACATACTTCATGGCACCGCATCGCTTCGTGCCATCAAAGGCGCCTATGAGAGAGGCGCAACGATCGGAGGGACGAGCGCAGGCGCTGCCGTCATGAGCGACCCAATGATTGCGAGTGGAATCGGTGGAAGTCTCGCTCGCAGCGGCATGGTCAAGCTGGGCGAAGGGTTGGGGCTTACTCAATCTCTGCTAATCGACCAGCACTTTCATCAGCGCAACCGACTTGGCCGGTTGCTTACGGCGGTGCTCTCTTATCCTGATATGCTTGGCATCGGAGTCGATGAAGATACAGCCGCGGTGATCAGGCACAACGATCACCTTTCAGTCATCGGTCGAGGCACCGTGACCATAGTCGATCCGAGTGAGGCTCATTCGGCCAACGTTGCGACCACGCCCGACAAGAGTCCGCTCGCATTCTCTCGGATAGTGCTGCACACGCTTGTGCACGGCAACCGGTTCGATCTGAACAAGCGTGAGATGATGTCACAGGAGTGATGCTATGAAGATACTGGAGACACACGTCTACAGCGGACCCAATATGTACAGTCTGAGTCCGGTGATCCGCATGGTGCTTGACATCGAGGACATGGAAGAACGGCCGTCCAACCTGATCGAGAACTTTACGGACCGGCTGATAGAGATGATCCCCACGCTTTACGAGCATCGCTGTTCGGAGGGCGTACCGGGGGGATTTCTAACGCGCCTGCGCGAGGGCACGTGGGCTGGGCACATCGTTGAGCACGTCGCGCTGGAATTGCAGACCGTGGTGGGCAACGCAGTGGGCTTCGGCAAGGCTCGCTCCGCTGATCGAAAAGGAGTCTATAACGTCGTCTATTCCTATCTCGAAGAGAAGGTAGGCGTCGAAGCGGGCCACGCGGCCATTCGAATAGTCGAGCATCTTGCATACGGAACGCCGCTCGATTACAAGCAGGAGCTTGCTTCGCTGAGTCGCATCCTCGACCGTGTGGCTTACGGGCCAAGCACTCAGGCAATCATAAACAAAGCTAAAGAGAGAGACATACCTTTCATTCGTTTGAGTGACAGAAATCTCGTGCAGCTTGGCTACGGCAAGCACCAGAAGCGTATCGAGGCGACAGTCACCTCAATGACTAGCGTCATAGCGACGGATCTGGCTTGCGACAAGGAAATGTCGAAGAAGATGCTCGCGGATGCGGGTATACCGGTTCCTGAAGGCCGGCTGTGCGACAACCGAGAAGAGGCTTTCAAGACCGCCACGGATGTAGGTTTCCCTGTAGTGCTAAAACCGGTTGGCTCCAATCACGGCAAAGGCGTGACGATCAACGTCAGCACACGAGACGAAGTTGAGCGGGCTTTTGACCGCGCATTCAAGCATTCGGACGATGTGATAATTGAGCGATTCGTCGAGGGGCGCGATCACCGCGTGCTGGTCATCAACGACGAGGTCGCGGCAGTCTCCGAGCGCGTACCTGCGCACGTCGTGGGAAACGGCCAACACACGCTGCAAGAGTTGATTGATTCAGAAAACAGGAACCCGCTCCGCGGTGAGGGTCACGAAAAACCACTCACCAAGATTTATATCGACGAAGAATCGGAGCGTCTTATCGCCGAGCAATGGCTCTCGCTTGATGCGATTCCGCGAGCAGGCCAGACTGTGTCGCTGAAATACACGGCGAATATCAGCACCGGCGGCACAGCAGTGGATCGCACGGATGACATTCATTACGAAAATATCGAAACGGCAAGGCGAGCCGCGCGAATAATCGGGCTCGATATAGCCGGCGTTGATATGCTCACAACGGACATCGCGAAACCGCTGGAAGAAACGGGCGGCGCTATTTGCGAAGTCAATGCCGGGCCTGGGTTTCGTATGCACGTGCACCCGGCAGAAGGAAAGCCGCGCGATGTGGCCGGGGCAGTTCTGAATATGCTCTTTCCGCCGGGCGCGCCCAGTCGTGTGCCGATCGTAGCCATCACAGGCACCAATGGAAAAACGACGACGTCGCGAATGCTCGCACACGTTCTGAAGATGGCGGGAAGGAAAGTGGGACTTACGACTACGGACGGTTTGTACATCGACGGGAAGCGCATCCTGGAAGGCGACCTGACCGGTCCGTGGTCTGCGCGGATGGTGCTGAAGGACCCGACTGTTGATTTCGCCGTCCTCGAAACCGCGCGAGGAGGGATGCTGCGTGCCGGGCTGGGATTCGATACTTGTGACATCGGAGTCATTACTAACGTTTCAGAAGATCACCTTGGGGTACGCGGAATAGAGACGCTCGAGGACCTGGCGTATGTTAAGTCGCTCGTTGTCGAGGTGGTCCGTCGCGATGGGTATTCGATTCTGAACGCTGAAGACTCTTGCCTTGTGCCGCTTGCTGAACGCGCCGGCGGACAGGTCTGTTACTTTTCTCTCGATCCGGACAACGACGTTTTCAAACAGCACATAGGCAAAGGCGGAATCGGAGTCACTCGGCGCGACAGTTCGCTTGTCATCGAGCGAGGCCCGCAAGATCTGCCGGTGCTCAATGTTGATTCGATCCCGGCGACCTTCAAAGGGCGGGCTGTCTTCAATGTCGCTAACGCGATGGTGGCCGCGCTGGCTGCGCACCTTTCAGGCGTGAGCGCCAGCGATATTCGGACTGGCCTGGAGACCTTCGACACAGGCTATTATCTGTCGCCCGGAAGGCTCAACATCGAGCAGATTGGCGACTTCCACGTGCTGCTCGACTACGCGCATAACGTGGCGGCGTACCGAAACATTGCGGGGTTTATCCAACAGCTCAATGTCGAACGGCGCATAGGAGTGATTGCAGGCCCAGGGGACCGCCGCGATGTTGATCTTGAAACGATCGGTCAGATCGCTGGAGGCGCCTTCGTCAAGCTCATCATCAAGGAAGACGACGACCGGCGCGGGCGCGCAGCGGGCTGCACCGCTGAGTTGATCAGGCGAGGAGCGCTCGCGGGTGGTCTGGCGGCTGACGCAGTCGAGATCATTCTTGATGAGCCAGACGCGGTCGATCAAGCGTTGAGACATGCGCGCAAAGGCGACCTTGTCGTGATCACGGCGGACAACATCAAACGCACCTTCGAGCAAATCGTGAAGTTCCGCGAAGACCGTAGCGCTGCCGCGAGCGTGTAGGCTGCGCGGATGCGCCGGCTACAGAAAACCTGATTAAAGCTATAATCCTTCAAGGCGATTTGTGGCTGGGCCACACTCGGCGAAAGGAATAAGTGACATGCGAATTATCTTAACAGTGCTCTGCGTTTTGATTCTGTCTGCCGTCTTCGTTACTGACGCGGGAACGGGCGCGATGGACTATCGAGAACCTTCGATCCGTACTTCCATTTGGGCGCCGACGGCAAGCGCGCAGGATGCAGCCTATCTCGATCGGCGCATAAGCATGCTCGAAACACGACTCAGCTCAATCGAATCGAGCATGAGGAGCTTGCAACAGCAATCGATGATCTCGGAGCGCACAGCGGCTCAACCAGCTCGGGATCCTGAGGTCACGCTCCTCAGAAGCGAAGTAGAAATACTGAACAGCCGCTTGAGAGAGCTTGAATGCGCGTTGGTGCGTCTCGACGAGCGAACGCTGTCGCCAACCGCGAGAGAAGCACGAAGGCGAACCGCTGCGCAATCGAGTGATCCGTGCCGGGTTAATCCGGACACGCCGATTCAGCTTTCGCCGCGGCATTGAGTGAGCCGGCTCAAGTAGGTCAGAAGTCAGAGGTCAGAAGTCAGAGGTAAGAGAGACGAATGAAACAACGCCAGGCCCGCTACTCTCGTAACGTGGCCTGGCGTCGCTGTCTCTGTGGGAAGAAGGCTTCTATTTGAGCGAGGCGATGCGGGCTGCAAGGCGGCCTGCGTCGTGACAAGTCATGCATGCGATGCTTGTGTTGGCGGCAGACTCGGGATGCGATTTCCATTGCCTGGCGGCTCGCTCGTAAGGCGTGTTGCCCAAGACCGCAAGTATCTTGTCCACGTACTGTGACTGTTCCTCGGTGTGACCGGTGCGTTGCGCCGACTGAGCCAGTCCTGCTAAGAGCTCACCTCGAAGATGCACGGGAAGCTGATCGACGGCGCCCGACTGATACTTCCACAGCAGTTTGTATGAATCGTAAGCGTGTGACCACGCGGCCGCGCGATACTCTTTCGGAAGGCGGTCGGCGAGAACGAGGTATGTGCCTCCGTGAATCGCTGCGACTCCGGGATTACCTGGGACCTTCTCCGCTTGACCGAAGAGATCGAGAGCCTGGCGATAATACTTTTGAAATTCATCGGTCTGATTGTGTTCGTTGGCGCGCACGGCCCGATACATATTAGCGAGAGCACTCCACGCCAGCACGAGCGGCTTTTCGGCTGGACGCTGATCGAGGAGCAACTGAATGTTCTTTTCTCCTCTCGAGAAACGTTCCATATCGTCGGCCAAAAATCCCGAGAAGAGGTCTTCTCGCAGAAGGGTGTTAACCGAGATTCTGGAGTCCGAGAGTGGCGATTGCGGTGACTGGGCGGCTGCCGCAGTCACGAATACGATCAGCAGAAGACTTCGCTTAATGGCGTACACAGCTTGCACCTCCTGAGTGAGATGTGAAACGTCGTCGAGTCTAACAGCCCGGAAACTCTAACGGCAATGATGTCAGAAGTCAGAGGTCAAAGGTCAGAGATCAGAGGTCAAAGGTCAGAGATCAGCAGTCAGTGGAGTTCTAACGTCCGGCTTCTGGCGTCCGACTTCTAACGTCCGACTTCTAACGTCCGGCTTCTGGTCTGACTTCTGACCTCTGACCTTTGACCTCTGACTTCTGACCTCTGTTTTTCTTGACCGCGCGTCCGCGTTGGCTGAATCTATTAGCTACAAATGAGCGCTTTGCGAAGAGAACGAAATATCGACCGTACAGGCGAGCCGAAAGAAAAGACAAAGGTGTCGCCTCGGGATTTGCTTCGACTCCTGTCCTACGCAAAGCCATATCGAATGAGGCTTGCCATAGCCTTGCTCTCGTTGATAGTTGCCGGCGGCCTGGGACTGGCATCGCCCCGAGTTATTGGAATGCTGATCGACGCTGCTTTTGTACAGCACGATTTGC
>JADGNW010000382.1 GCA_017883315.1 Blastocatellia bacterium
CACGGGTCCCGCTTCCTACAAGGTCCGAGCTGATCACGCCGTCCAGCTTCAAAGCAAGCTTCAAGCAGGCGATGCTTTTCTTTACTTCCTTTCCGCCCTGCGAAAAACGGCACGCGGCGCTGAACTGCTCAAACGCGTTCTTGTAGATTGACATCAGTCGTTCGTCGCCCGCGTAACACGCGCGCCAGGCTCGCTGCCATTCACGCGGCATCGCGTTTGCCGGACCTGACACGACTCCGATCGGCAGCTCGTTGTGAAGCAGATAGCGATTCCAATACTCGCGCGCGCGGCCGAACAATCCGTCCTCGAGTTTGAACACTTGAAACATCAGCATCGCATTGCCGACGTAGATTCCGAATTCACCTTTGTCTTTGAAATGGGCGGCGCCTTTGGTGTAGTTGCCAAGCACGCGCCGCGGAGCCGACACCTTTAGTCCGAACATGAACGGAAGCCGGCTCAACCGCTTCACGTCACGCGTGCGAATGTGCGGGATGCGCGGGTCGGCTGCGATGTCTGCATTGTCGTAGAGAAAGATGGGCAGCCAGCGGCTCTTATGGTCAAACAGATCGCTGATTTCTCGTTGAAAGAAAGAGACGATGTCGCCAAGATCGCTGATCGAAAGCGGCGCTAGTACGGCGGCATCCACTCGCGAGTCGAGCGCGCATTCGAGATTCGCAAGTGTCTCGCGGCGCGTAGTCGCCGTTACACCGACCCATGCTTCGACCGGCTGGAGCTCTAGTCTTGATATCTCCTGATTGATGCGCGCGACTTCATCGGTCTCGATCCAAATCAAGCGCTGACGTTCCGTGTTTGAGATTCGATTCCATTCGCCGGTGGTTCCCACGCCGAAGAGAATATCAGCGCCGCGCCCCTGCTGCGCGAGATAGCGAAACACGCTGCGTTGTTCTTCTTCGATTACGTGACCGTTCGGGTCCAGCACGGTGATGGCAGGAATGCTCAACCCGCGCCGCGGCTGATAGCGAAAACGCTGAGATGCCAGATGTGATGCTGGACGCGCCGCGGCATCCTGCGGCGCCGTTTCAGTGTAGATGGGACTTGCTTCCATGATCATCGAAATATTCAGCGTGAATCTGCGTTACGTCAGTTTGCGCAAATTAGCGGTTGAACATGTGGTGATATTCACCGCTGATCTTCGCTGCCTCCGGTTCGCTGATTCTCGCGGCCTGAGTGCGCGCCTAAATGCTATCCAGCTCAGCGACGGTTCTTTCATTCACTACATTGCCGGTGTTCAACGTAGACTTCGGCTCGAGCAACAACACCTGAACTTCTTCTTCGGCCACGGGCAGATGTTCGACGCCGCGCGGGATTATGATGAACTCGCCTTCTTCAACCCGAATGTCGCGGTCTTTGAGCTTCATCAACAAGCTTCCTTTCACCACAAGAAACAACTCATCCTCGGTTTCGTGATGATGCCATACGAACTCACCTTTGAGCTTAACAAGTTTCACGAAGGAATCGTTCAGCTCGCCGATGATCTTCGGGCTCCAGTAATCCTGAAAGGAGCTGAGCTTTTCGGCCAAGCTCACCTTCTCAATAGTTGTTATGTCCCGCATATCAGACAGAGCGTAGGCAGACGCCGAAATAGTGTCAAGCAGACAGGCAGTCACGTTGAAGCGCCGAAGCCGGTTGTGTATATTGAGACTTACCACCGGCCTCGTAATGAAGTTGATCGAGCTGGACAATTGAATCGGTTCAGAATTTGTTTCGCTTCGAAATACGGTGCTTCAGCGGCGCTGTCCGGTATAAGCGCAACGAAGTCTTTGTTGCAACGCTTCATAACCCTCAATTCTAAGGAGCCGTCCAATGGAACAACTCGCGGAACAACCCGCCAGAACTAACGGGGAATTGATCCAAGCGCTTGAAACGATGGGCAACAGCTTGCGCATTCACTCGATTGTTGCGACCTCTGAAGCCGGTTCCGGACATCCGACGAGTTGCATGTCGGCGGCCGATCTGACGGCGGCGGTGTTCTTCCACGCTATGCGATATGACGTAGCGAATCCAAAGAACCCCGTGAACGATCGCTTCGTGTTGTCGAAGGGCCACGCAGCGCCGCTGCTCTACGCCGCGTGGGCGGAAGCGGGCGCGTTTCCGGTCGAGCGATTGAAGACGCTTCGTGAATTCACGAGCGACCTTGAAGGGCATCCGACTCCGCGGCTGCCGTGGGTTGAAGTCGCGACCGGATCGTTGGGGCAGGGCTTGTCGTGTGGCGTTGGGATGGCGCTCAACAGCAAGTATCTGGATAAGAGCGGCAGCAACGTGTTCGTGTTGATGGGCGACGGCGAGAATGCCGAAGGGGCGGTTTGGGAAGCTGCAGAAATCGCATCGTACTACAAGCTTGATAACTTGATCGGGATTGTCGATGTGAATGGACTGGGTCAGAGCCAGCGGACAATGTACGGCCACGACACTGAAGTTTATCGCCGGCGCTACGAGGCCTTCGGTTGGCACGCCGTCAGTATTGATGGTCACAACATCTCGGAGATCATCGCCGCGCTCGACGAAGCGATGTCGGTGAGCGGCAAGCCCGCGGTGATTGTCGCCGCGACGAAAAAAGGGAAGGGGGTCTCGTTTATCGAAGACAAAGATGGCTGGCACGGCAAGGCCCTCAAGAAAGGTGAAGAACTGGACCGCGCGCTTGCAGAGCTACAACCGAAAGTCGCGACCCCCGATGGGCTTGAGGATGGGCTGAAGATGAAATCGCCGGAAGGCCGATCCACCAATCCGATAACGATTGATGGCGGAGTAGACAAGAGTAAGGCAAGCGAGTTCAAAATCGGAGACAAGATCGCGACTCGTGAGGCTTACGGTGACGCGCTGGCCAGGCTTGGCGACGAAAATCCACTTGTGGTAGCGCTGGACGGCGACACAAAGAACTCTACCTATTCGGAGAAATTCCTGAAGGCCCACGACGGGCGCTTCTTTGAATTGTTCATCGCCGAGCAGAACATGGTAGGCGCTGCTGTCGGGCTAGGCTCGATGGGCAAGATACCGTTTGCTTCGACGTTCGCGTGCTTTCTGACTCGGGCTTACGATCACATTCGCATGGCCGCAGTCTCGCAAGCGAACCTGAAACTGTGCGGCTCACACGCGGGCGTTTCGATCGGCGAAGACGGACCTTCGCAGATGGCGCTTGAAGACTTAGCGATGATGCGTGCGATCATCGGCTCGACTGTGTTGTATCCGTCGGACGCTGTTTCGGCAGAGCATGCCGTTCGTCTCGCCGCAGAACATCAAGGTATCGTTTATATTCGAACCAGCCGGCCGAAGACTCCGGTGATCTATTCGAGCGATGAGAAATTCGAAATAGGCCGCGCAAAAATCATCAGGCAAAGCGGCGCTGACAAGGTCACTGTAGTTACGAGCGGCGTGACGTTGTTTGAAGCGCTCGCGGCCTACGATCAACTGAAAGCCGAAGGCATCGCCATTCGCGTGATTGATCTCTTCTCGGTGAAGCCGATTGATGAAGCCACGCTGCGGGCTTCTGGGAGCGAGACAAATAATCTGATCATCACGGTGGAGGATCACGCGGCGTGGGGTGGCATCGGCGATGCTGTTGCTAGCGCGGTTACGGCGGCTGGAATTCGAGTTCATCAACTGGCTGTGCGCGAAGTGCCGCGGTCCGGAAAGCCCGAAGAATTGCTTGCCGCATATGGGATAGATAGCGCGTCAATTGTCAGCAAGGTGAAGTCGCTGCTCTCTTGAGCATTACGATTTTCAGTATTGTTCAACAACGAAATCGAGTGAGTGAAGATGGCAGAACCTGCGGACCCATTGGACGAGTTTAGAGAGCAATGCCGCCGCAACATGAGCCGGTCGCTGGATCAGCACATTAGATACGGCTTCTGTTACGTCTACAAACCCGTGTTGGATGACGCTGACTATCGAGTCTTCGACACGATGGAAGAGTATCGGCGGTGGTGTCACGAACACCTGCCGAGTTACCTCGGCTATCAGATCAAGGAAGATGACGAGACCGCCTTTGGAGTGAAGGATGCCTGAACGTCCACCCTTTTATCCCGCGCAGGCGCGAGAGCTTGCTGAAGCCTTCAACGCACACGGAGTAGATTATATGTTTATTGGAAAGAGCGGAGCTATTCTGCTCGGCTTTCCAGGTACAACTCAGGACGTGGATGTGTATCCAGCGCGATCGCAGGAGAATGGCCGGCGCATCATAGACGCTTTGACTCAACTTGGCTTCAGTCTCGGCGATACGTTGAAGGCAGAGATCGTGAGCGGCAAGGACTTTGTTCAAATCAAGAGCGGCCCTTTTGACGTCGACCTCGTTTTTGCTCCCGATGGTATCGAGGATTACGCGACGGCAAAAGCTCGCATGCATCGAGAGGGCATTTTCCCGATTCTTAACCTGCGAGACATCATCGCTAGCAAGCGGGCTGCAAACCGAGCCAGGGACCTTGTTGATCTGCCTTTGCTCGAAGCGTTCCGCGAGGAATATGTAAAACTTCACCCGGCTTCGACGAAAGAGGATTAGCTCGTTTTGAGTTTGTAACACTGGCATCAGCGGGAGAACGAGCAAAGCTGGATTGCTTGACAGGGTAAACCGCAATTGGATAGTTTCGAGATTACTTCTTAGCGACGTGTTGTGTACGTCGCGATTTAATAAATCAGACGGGAGGCAGGAGAATGGCAATAAAAGTAGGTATCAACGGCTTCGGACGCATCGGGCGAAACATCTTACGCGCGTCGCTCAATCGCGGCGACATCGAGTTCGTTGCGGTCAACGACATTACCGACACGCAGACTCTTGCGCACTTGCTCAAATACGATTCGGTGTTAGGAAATCTGGACGCCGATATCAAGGCGAGTGACAAGACTATAAGCGTCAACGGCGATGAGTTTCAGGTTTTTACCGAGCGCGACCCGGGCAAAATCGACTGGGCGTCGGTCGGCGCAGAGGTCGTAGTAGAGGCGACCGGATTGTTCACCAAGCGGGATGACGCAGCAAAGCACCTTCACGACACCGTTAAGAAAGTGATCATAACGGCTCCCGCCAAAAATGAGGACGTGACCATAGTGCTGGGCGTCAATGAGAAGGCTTACAACCCAAAAGAGCATCACGTCATTTCGAACGCTTCGTGCACAACCAACTGCCTTGGTCCTATTGCTAAGGTGCTGCACGAGAGCTTCACGATTCGAAAAGGGCTGATGAACACAATTCACTCCTATACCAACGATCAACGCTTGCTCGATCTGCCTCACAAGGACTTGCGTCGCGCTCGGGCGGCTGCGCTCTCGATCATTCCGACCAGCACCGGCGCGGCCAAAGCGATTGGGCTCGTCCTGCCTGAACTAAAAGGCAAGCTCGACGGCATATCGCTGCGCGTTCCCACTCCGAACGTTTCGATCGTCGACTTTGTAGCGGAAGTTGCAACAAACACAACCAAGGAAGAAGTGAATGCCGCGATGAAGAAGGCTGCAGACGGTCCGCTGCGCGGGATACTGCAGTACTCCGAAGAGCCTTTGGTGTCGATTGATTTTCGCGGGAACTCTCACTCATCGATCCTGGACGCGCCGTATACGAGCGTGATCGAAGGCAACCTGGTAAAGCTGCTCTCGTGGTACGACAACGAGTGGGGATACTCCTGCCGGGTCGTCGATTTGATCAAGTACATCGCCGAACAAGGACTCTAGAATGAAACGTGATGCGTGAAACGTGACATCGAAGCAGAGTCGGTGCGCGGCATTCGGAATCATGCATCACGTTTCAAGCATCACGTTTCACTCTCCTATGCCTAAGCTTTCAATCACTGATCTGGATCTGAAGGGTAAGCGCGTATTCATGCGTGTGGATTTCAACGTGCCACTTGATGAACGCGGCCACGTCGCGGATGACACCAGAATCCGTGCCGCGTTGCCGACGATTCGCTACGCGCTCGAGCGCAGCGCTCGACTGATCCTGGCGTCTCATCTCGGGAGACCGAAAGGCAACGCCGATCCGAGGTATTCCCTGGCTCCAGCAGCCAAGCGGCTCTCTGAGTTGCTCGCACAAGAAGTCAAGCTGGCGCCTGATTCGACTGGCGCTGAGGTGCGCGCGATGGTCGGGGCGTTGAAGCCCGGTGAAGTATTGATGCTCGAGAACGTCCGGTTTCATGCCGGCGAAGAGAAGAACGATCCCCAGTACGCGCGCGAACTGGCCGAGCTTGCGGATGTATACGTCAACGACGCTTTTGGCACGGCGCATCGAGCTCACGCATCGACGGAAGGCATAACTCACTTTGTAAAACAGTCGGCAGCGGGCTTGCTGATGGAGAAGGAGCTTCAGTATCTGGGCGCCACGCTTGAGCATCCAAACCGGCCATTCGTAGTGATTCTCGGAGGCGCGAAGGTTTCCGACAAGATTCCAGTGATCGAGAACCTGCTCAAATCTGCCGACACGATCCTGATTGGCGGTGCGATGGCTTACACGTTTCTGAAATCCCAGGGAGTGGAAACAGGACGCTCTCTGGTAGAAGACGACAAGCTTGATCTCGCTCGCGAGCTGATCGGCCGATCGCGAGAGCGAGAAGTCGGATTAGTACTTCCGCCCGACAATGTAGTTGTGGACAAGGCGGCTTGGGACAGCAATCCGCAAGCTGCATCGCCGCGCGTCTGTTCGGTTAATGAGATCAAGCCGGAAGAAGCCGGATTGGACATCGGGCCGGACTCGATTGAAGAGTTCTCGAACAAGCTGAAAGCCGCGAAGACGATTGTCTGGAATGGACCGATGGGGATGTTCGAGCATCCGC
>JADGNW010000383.1 GCA_017883315.1 Blastocatellia bacterium
GGCGGAATACTCGATACCGAAAAGATCAACATCGGCGTCGTCGAAGGCATCGTCGGCATCCAGCAATGGGAAGTGAAGATCGAAGGCTTCGCCAATCACGCCGGCACGACTCCGATGAATCAACGTCACGATGCACTGCTTGCCGCCGCGAGGTTCATCGAAGCAGTCAATCGAATCGTGACGAGTGTGCCGGGCCGGCAAGTCGGCACAGTCGGCAAGATTCAAGCGTTCCCGGGCGCCTACAACGTCATCCCTGGCAAAGTAATTCTCGGTCTCGAGCTGCGCGATCTGGACGCGGCAAAGGTCGGGACGCTTTATCAGAAGATTCGCGACGAGGCCGAGCTAATAGCCAAGAAAGGCGGCACTAGCTTCGACTTCACCGAGACTAATTCAATCGCTCCCGCGCCAACAGACGAACGCATAAGAAAGCTGATCGACGAGACCGCCAAATCGCTCGGGCTCTCGACTAAGTGGCTGCCGAGCGGCGCAGGTCACGACGCACAGGAGATCGCCCGACTCGGGCCGGTTGGCATGATCTTCATTCCAAGCATCGGTGGCATCAGCCACTCTCCCAAAGAGAATTCGCGTC
The DNA here is from genome assembly GCA_017883315.1 of Blastocatellia bacterium. Classification (GTDB taxonomy): domain Bacteria; phylum Acidobacteriota; class Blastocatellia; order UBA7656; family UBA7656; genus Onstottus_A. The sequence goes on from JADGNW010000383.1 coordinate 590, forward strand.
CCGAGGACATCACTAACGGCGCGAACGTGTTACTTCACTCGCTGTTGAAGCTCGATCAGACGACACTTCAGTAGTCATTCCAATTTCAACCCAATTCGGATTCAGCCCGGAATGCGAGACAGGCGTTCAGAGAACCGACTTTAGTCGGGCAGTGCCGTACAAGACAGAGGCGTCGATATCCCCAAAGGACTGCCCGACTAAAGTCGGTACTCTGAACGCTTGCTTATCCCGAATTTTCTATTTGACAATTTATTTTGTCAATATTATACTGGCCGGCGTTATGACAGGAGCAACAGCCGCACAGCACGTCGATGTCATCTCCGCGCCGGAGAGAGTCGCCGCTGTGCTTTCGCCTATTCGACGGCAGTTGCTGGAGAGCCTCGCGGAACCCGATTCAGCGTCAGGGCTCGGGCGGCGGCTTGGACTTCCCCGGCAAAAGATCAACTATCATCTGCGAGAACTCGAGCGAGCTGGTTTCGTTGAGCTGCACGAAGAAATTCAACGGCGCGGCTGCATTGAACGACAGGTGCGAGTCACCGCCCGCGCTTACGTCATCAGCCACGACTTTCTCGAAGGACTGGCTGCGAATCCCGATTCAATTCGCGACCGCTTCTCGAGCGCATATCTGATTGCCGCGGCCGGGCGAATGGTTCGGGATGTCGCGTTGCTTCGCGACCGCGCCGCAAGCGTCGATCAGCGGCTGGCTACGCTTGCAATCGAGACCGAAGTCAACTTCTCGTCGCCTGCGAGCTTCAACGCGTTTGCCGAAGAACTCGCCGGTGAGATCGCACGGCTGAGCGTCAAGTACAATCAAGCGGGTTCTCGCGCGACCCGGAAGTTCCGCGTGGTGATTGGGGCGCACCCGGTTATCTCCAAGACCAACATCGAGGCCAAGGCCGAAGCGGCCCGGCACAACAGCAAACCCAAAAGGAGCAAAAAGCGATGAGCGATGAACAGCCGAAGACACGCAGCATCGAGCGCGAGATCGAAATCGACGCGTCCATTGAAGATGTTTGGAAAGCCCTCACCGAAGCTGAAGGCCTCACTCGATGGTTGTGCGAGGAAGCACGCGTGACGCCGGGCGTTGGCGGCAGCTATTGGGTGTCGTGGGGCGAAGGCCAGGCGGGCGAGAGTCGCATAGAAGTCTGGGAGCCCGGACGCCGGCTGCGTCTCAGAAACCTACCCTGGGAAGCGGCGAGCGCTCAGTACGACGAGGAGGCTGCCTCTGCTACGCCGATCATTCAGGAATACACACTCGAGACCCGTGACGGCAAAACGGTTCTTCGCCTGGTTGATTCCGGTATGCCTGACGCACCCGAATGGGATGGCATGTACGACGGCAAATCACGCGGTTGGGAGATGTTCTTCTACGCGCTCCGGCACTATATCGAGAAGCATCACGGCCAGCATCGAAGGAACATCGTCGAGATGCGACCGATATCGATCCCTCTCGTTGAAGCCTGGGAGAAGATCACCGGACCCGAAGGACTCGCCGCCAGCGGGTCGTTTGCCGGCGCGGTTCCGGGAACGCGCTATTCGGTGACCACCTCGCTCGGCGACACGCTTCAAGGTGAAGTATTGATCAACCTGCCGCCAAAGACTCTCAGCATCACAATCGAGACCCTGAACGACGCGCTGCTGTCCGCGACCTTTGAAGAGATGGGTGGCATAACTTACATTTACTTCACGCTGGCAAGTTATGGTATGGACGCGCAAGCTGACGAACAGCTCAGCGAGCGCTGGACCGGATTGCTTCAAGGGCTTTTTCCCGTTTCTTAATTCGCCACAAGAGAGGACAAGAGGATGAAGAACACTTTACGTATCGTTGTATCGTTCGCCCTGGTGCTTGGTATCGCAGCAAGCTCTGCTCTTTCTCAAAAAAAACCCTCCGATGCCGACAAGGCCAAGATCGCCGCTTACATGCAGTTGGCTAAACCGGGACCCGAGCACAAGCAACTCGAATCGATGGTCGGGACCTGGGATGAGGAGATCAAGTTCTGGATGGAACCGGGCAAGCCGCCGATGACCTTCAAAGGCACCTGTCAGAACCGGATGATTCTGGGCGGCCGCTTTCTTTTATGCGAAGGCAAAGGCGGAACCGGGCCGATGGCCTTCGAGAACATGACAATCATTGGGTTCGACCGGCGAAGCAATAAGTTCACCACTGTGGATTTTGACTCAGAAGGGACGTACTACGTCGCGGCTGCCGGACCGTATGACGAATCAAAGAAAGCTATCGTGATGTACGGCGAGGACGTCGATCCCGCGCTCGGCACCCAGAAGTACGATAAGGTCATTAGAATCGTCAGTCCTACGAAGTACGTCACCGAAGTGGTATTTAAGGATCCCGTACACACACACGGTCTACCCGAGTTCAAGATGGTTGAGATAACTCACACGAAGAAGTGAGGCTTGAAACGTGATGCGTGATGCGTGCCGTGATTCCTTATGCTCCATCACGTTTCACGCATCACTCCCGCTCAGGAAGCCGGTTTGAAGGCAGCCTGAAGTCGATAAGTTCCCCAAGCCACCATCATCGTCGCGCCGTCGCCGGACTTCTCTAGGGTGATCTTCAGCAAGTCTTGCGGCGCGCCGTCTTTGGCAAAACGAAGGGGCGCTTCGAGCACTACCGTTGAAGGATTGAGCGGCCGTTCGATGGCCGACGACACCAACAGAGTCCAGTTAC
>JADGNW010000384.1 GCA_017883315.1 Blastocatellia bacterium
ACCATCAATAGCGCTTGGAATAAAGACGTAGCACACTATAGTGTAGAGAGTATTGGCTGTCAAACTTTATCAATACCAGGAGCCAGATGGTATTCGCGGAGCGCAGTTAATGAAAAAGCGTTCAAGGCTTGAGCAGGCGAACAAACCCTTCTTGCTCGAAATGGTGGTCGGTTGTGAGTGCTTCGGTGATTGCAAACTCGCGCATCAGCAGAAAGCTGACGGCATCACAGAGTGAGTAAGTCTTATCTAAGCGTTCTTGTAGAAAGCGCAATGCGGTCCGGTGTTGACCTTCATCGATCCAAGTCACTTCGATCTCCGGATTGTCCATCACGGCCGCAACGAACTGGAGCGCCGGTTCGCGAGGAAGTCCACGCGCTTCGGCGAGTGCGACGAATTCGGCGAGAACGTAGCTGTGCGTGAGCTTGAACCATGCGGCTTCGAAGAATGAAGTTGCTTCTTCGTGAAACGGTTCGTCGCGGTGATGCAGGCATAGAAGCCCAGACGTATCGAGCAGCACTACTGAGTCTCCTCGTGGGTGTCCGCATATTCCTGCGCGAGGTCACGATCAATGCTTTCATTATCGGCGCCGGTCGGGTGTCCCAGGCTCACAGCGCCGATGTGACGGCGAAAACGCTCCTGAGCCGCGCGGCGTTCTTCCTCACTCAGCTTGGGCCGCCGCTCTGCTGCCCTTCGAGCCAGATACTCCAAGGCTACTTGTTCGGTAGTCTTGCCATCACGTCGAGCGATGTGGTCGAACGACTCGTAGAGATCCTCAGAAATCTCGAAGGTTAGAGTCTTGCTCATCGGTGGTAACCTCTGGCCGCATTCTATCATACGCGGTCCTTTGGCGGGACTCGGCAAACAAGGTAGATGGTGTCCTGATCAGGACATCACCACCGCACGGTGGGCGCGCTTTCACTCACGGTCGTGGCAGTGCATTATACTTATTCCGTTCAACAAAATTACCTCGGTTTCTAAGCGGATCGTCCAACAAAGTAATGTCAGGAACGCTCTACATCGTAGCTACTCCGATCGGCAATCTCGAGGACATCACTCTTCGTGCGCTGCGCGTGCTCAAAGAGGCCGACCTCATCGCCTGCGAAGACACACGGCATACTCGCAAGCTGCTGTCGCATTACCAAATCTCAAAGCCGACGGTCAGCTACCATGCGCACAACGAATACGAGCGCAGCACGGAACTCCTAAAGAAGCTCGAAGATGGCTTGAACATTGCGCTGGTATCAGATGCCGGGACGCCGTTGATTTCAGATCCTGGCTTTCGAATCGTCAGTGAAGCGATCGCTCGCGGGATTTCAGTCGTGCCGATTCCCGGCCCATCAGCCGTGATCGCAGCGCTCTCGGCGTCGGGGCTTCCAACAACTGAGTTCGCTTTCGTTGGGTTCTTACCCGCGCGGCGCGCGGCGCGAAGAGCGCGGCTCAAAGAGCTTGCGAATATCAAATCAACGCTCGTCGTGTATGAAGCTCCGCATCGGATCAAAGAGACAATCGAAGTCGCTTGCGAGGTCTTCGGCGAGCGCGAGTGCGTCATAGCGCGTGAGTTGACGAAATTTCACGAAGGGTTCGTGCGAGCCCCGCTTTCTGAGATTGAGATTCCTGCGGGACAGGCTCGTGGTGAAATCGTTTTGTTGATCGGCCCGGCGCTTGAGCGATCGGTTGAGCAACCCGAGAACACGGGGGCGCATTCAATACTCGAACAAGTGCAAGAGATCATCCGAAGCGAAGGGCTCGATCAGAGAGACGCTCTCAAGCGTGTGGCTCGCGCGCGAGGGATCAGCAAGAGTGAAGCGTATAGATTGATGCTACAAGAACGCGGAAGGGTGAGTGATTAGTATGAAGACCTCAAGACTTCAAACCGCAGAGCACGCCGAGGAGCGCAGAGGCTCCCAAGTCCTCGCATGTCTGCGGGTGATCTTTTTCGTTTTGGCCGGCCCGGTCTTAACCGCAACCGCACAGAGCGGCGCGGGTGGCGCGCGCGCGGCCGGACATGAATATGCCGTGAACCTGACCTTCGCGGTCTATCAATACGACGCTCAGCGTTCACCCGCGATGCAGGAGTTGACCCGGCTATCGGGAACGTATTCGACTGCGCAAGAAGAAATCGCCTACTTGAAAGACAAAAACAAGCTCGAGGAACTGGCTGTGCGCCACAGCCGGTCAGTCGGTTTGCGAAGCGGTGAGACATTCAACGACGCCGTGCTGCTGGGTCCCCAATATATGGTTTTCAGCGTAACTCCGCGCGATGTTGCTCGCGGCTACATGAAGCTCGACCTTCGAGTGCGCTACGGAAACGAACCCCTGCTTGACGTGAAGAGCATCGAGTTCGAAAACTTCGAGACCGTGGTCTTGCGCGGAGGCAAGGGGATGTTTGGCGCTAAGTACTTCGTCGGCCCGGGCGGTCGTCAGGAGAACGTGCCCGCCGAGCGGACGCTGCTGGTCTCGGTGACGGCGGAGATAGTACCGGTGACGAATCTACGAAATCGCCCTCAGGAGCTTTCGCATCCGGTTGACGAATACGGCGGCGCGATTCGAATCAAAGAAAGCGACCGCTTCACGCCGCCGGTTGCGCTCGAGCGAGTGGCGCCGCAGTTTGAAGCCGGCCGCGCCGTTAGAGGCGCGGTGTTGTTAGGCGGCGTGGTGACACCCGAGGGTAAGATGAGCAACATTCGCGTGCTGAGATCGCTCGATCCGGTCATAGACGAGCGCGCGGTAGAAGCGTTCCGCCAATACAAGTTCTCGCCGGCGCTGTTGAACGGCAAAGCTGTGTTCGCGACTTACCGAGAGGAGATCGCCTTCGCCGCGCCTACTCCCTCGGCGTTGGAGATGGAAGAAGAACAACGCAAGCAGCGCGAAGTGGAAAAGGAAAGGCAGAAGCGGAAGAAGCCGTGAGGAGACTGGGGCGACGGGGCGAGTGGGCGAGAGGAAGGTCTAGTCATCCATGGTCGCCGCGTCGCCCTCCTGTCGCCCCGTCGCTTTTGCTAATTCTTCTTCTTTACGAAGCGGACCCAGTACGGCACGTGAAGCGTCTGACCACCGCCAGTGATCATTACGTACCCGGTATAGTCCCGCCTTTGAGAGCCAGCCACCGCGGCCATCGTTATCGTGGCCGTGCCTGTCTGACCTCGCGTGAGCGTGAGCGAGCCAGGAGACGATGTAACCGTAATTCCATCGCCCGGATCCAGTTGCTGCACGCCTACCGTGAATGCGTTCTGTCCATCGATCACACTCGTAACTTTTAGATCGATGAAGCTGACATCGCTCTTCTTCAGCTTCCTGATTCCGAAACTCAAGCTCGCGGGTGAGAGCGTCGCGGTGACTGAGCTTGCTCGCGCAAGATCGATCCGGCCCCCGCCGGTATCGAGCACTCCCACTCGCGCAGTTTGATTCGGCGTTGTGAAAACATCGAGAGTAGCCGAGTTGACCAAAGCCGACTTGACCTGTTCAGGTGTGAACGACGGATTGAGTTGCTTGATGAGAGCGGCAGCTCCCGCGACGTGCGGCGTAGCTTGGCTTGTTCCGCTGATGGCCAGAAACCCGCTCGAATCCACCACTCCGGCGCTAGCGTCGCCGGTCCTGGCCGCGGCCGAGTAGATGCTCACCCCCGGAGCGGCGACATCCGGCTTGAGCGCTTCGAGCGGCGTCGGACCTCGCGAACTGAAATCCGCCAGAACGTCAGGTGTGAAGCTGCCCGATCCGAATGTAGCGATGCTCACCGTAGCGTCAGGGTTCGCTCGAACGAAATCGCGTAGCGCCAGTCCCTTGCTGCGGACGATGAAGAACGAAGGTATCTTCGTGCCGGTTGCATCCATGGTGAACAGATTGTCACCACCAGCCCCGCTGCCGGCGGTGTCTTCGCTTGAGTCTCTATTGTAAATGATGACCGCTCGAGCTCCCGCCGCGGCGACGTTATTTATCTTGTCGGCAAAGGGACAATTCCCGCGCTCGATCAGAGCGACCTTCCCGGTGAGCGACCCGGCCAAAATACCGTTGCACCCTCGGCCCTGCGGATCCGCATCGACGTAAGGCAACGGTCCCAGCGTTGTGTCGAAGACCGCGGTGCTGCCCGCGCCCTCCGTGGAGCCGACACTAGTAAGATTCGCCGAAATAGGGTCGGGACCTGCGACGCTGATCACAGGCCCAACTACGTGGGCGTTTGTCGCCGCCGCAACGGTGATCGCCGATGGAGTAGTTCCGGGCGAATTGATAGTAGTTGGATCGGGCCCGTCGTTGCCCGCAGCTATTACGACGATTCGCCCGGCAGCTACGGCGGCTTCAGCAGCGGTTTCTGAAATATCTGGAACTGAGCCTGCACTTCCGCCGAAACTCATGCTCAACACATCGAATCCATCGGCAACTGCCTCTTCGATTCCCTGCGCGATCAAATCAGTTCGGCCCGATCCGCTTGCGTCGAGCACTCGATAGTTGCCTAGATAGGCCATCGGCGCCACGCCTGAGATAGTGCCTAACGGCGATGTTGTCACGCTGCCGGCGGCGATGCCCGCGACGTTAGAGCCGTGTCCGTTTTGGTCTGTCGCATCAGAGACCGGTCGAATGAAAGACTTCGCGGCGATTACCTTATTGTTTACCAGACCATCGCTGTTGTTGTTTGTCTTCGGAAATCCGGAAGGCAGGTTGAAGCCGGAATCCGAGAACAGCGAATTAGTAATGTCGATTCCAGTGTCAAGAATGGCTATCTTCATTCCCTGACCCGCGGCGCCGGCTCCGCCCAATCGATCCCACAAAGCCGGTGCGTTAATAAGCGGGACGCTCGCGTCCAGCAATGCATGAAACTCTTTTACCAACTCGACGCGCTTCACGCCGGGCAACGCCGCGATCGCCGCGAGCTCGCTTGATGAAGCTTCGATCGAAACGGCGTTGACGAGTTTGCGAAGCTCGGTTCTCACCCGCAGGTTAGGTGAGACAAGCGCCGCGCGCGATTTGAAGCTCGCGTGCTCGATCTCGAGCTGCGCCTCGTAAGTCCGAGCTTCGGACGATTCGAAATCAACCTCTCTGCGCGGCAGGCGTGCTGAGAGTCGCTGGTGAACGGCGACCGGCTCGCTTTCAAGTTCAACAATCGCAGCGATCGCGCCGGTTGTTGACGCCGTTTGAGCAGGCGCGCTTGAACGATCCAAACTGACGTGGCTGACGTGAGCTCGCGCGCGTGCGACGAGTCCCGTGGAAGCTTGCATCGCAAGCGCAAGCATCATCAAGAATGCAACTAAAGATAGCTTCTTCATCCCAAAAAACCTCTTGTGGCGGACCTGAAGCCGCCCTGTTCTGAACGTTGTTAATTCAAACTCGCTCTTTCAATCACACCGGTGAGGTCGCGCGGGGTCGGGCATCAACCAAACAGTGGATCGTAAACGCTACGAGATTGGCACATTATACTCGATGTCTTCACTTTTGAGCGAGCGTGGCACTTCAAGCGCGGTTGAACTCAATACACGATAGATCAGACGCGCAAGGGGCGGTTCGAGTCACAATTTGTTTTTGAACCTCGCATAATGCGAGCCTGATGCAAGCCCCGATTTACGCTTGGTCCTTCGAGCACGGCTGAAACGATAGCTTCAACGCGCGACCAGCGGTTAGAGTCTAACTATTTTTTCTTCGTACTCAGGCAGGCCCAGCTTGCGGGTGACGTTGCGCGTGTCAACAACCAACGGGGCAAGCTTCAGCACTCGCGAGTAGTCAACTCCGGAGTGATCGGTGACGATAATCGAGCAGTCACAAGCGCGCAGCGTTTCGTCGGTGAGCGGGACGCTGGCAAGCGAGCCTCTCCCGTCCACCGTCATCTCGGGGATGAACGGATCGTGATAGCTGACCTCGGCGCCCTTGTGCATCAATTGATCGACGATGCCAAGCGCCGGCGATTCACGAACGTCATTGATGTCGCGTTTGTACGCCACTCCGATGACAAGAACGCGCGAGCCCTTGACCGGCTTTCCCTGTGAGTTCAATCCGTCCTGCACTAACTGAACCACATGGCGCGGCATATGTGAGTTAACCTCTTCGGCCAGCCCGATGAAGCGCGCTTCGAACCCGTGCAGCCGCGCTTTCCACGAAAGATAGTGCGGGTCCAGCGGAATGCAGTGCCCGCCAATTCCCGGTCCGGGATAGAAGGCCATGAAACCGAACGGTTTCGTCGCCGCCGCTTCGATCACTTCCCACGAGTCTACGCCGAGGTGATAGCAGAGCTGCGCCAGTTCATTCACCAGCGCGATGTTCACCGAGCGATAAGTGTTCTCGAGCAGCTTGGTGGTTTCGGCTACGCGCGCGCTCGAGACCTTGTGCACTTCGCTGACTATCGTCTGATAAAGCGCGGCGGCGATATCAGTCGATAACGGCGAAACTCCGCCTACGACTTTGGGAATGTTGTGAGTCTGAAACTGTTTGTTTCCCGGATCGACCCGCTCAGGTGAGAACGCGAGAAAAAAATCTTTATCGAGCGCCAGACCTGTTTCTTTCAGCATCGGCAGCAGCACTTCATCGGTCGTGCCGGGATAGGTTGTTGATTCGAGCACCACAAGTTGCGGCGAATGAAGATGAGTCTTAACCTGCTCGGCTGCGGCCAGGATGTAAGAGATGTCGGGTTCTTTTGTTTTGCGAAGTGGCGTCGGCACGCAGATGATCACGGCGTCGGTCTTCGCGAGGTTCGCGAACTCAGTGGACGCCAAAAGCTTTCCGCTTTTAACGAGCGACCCGACGCTTTCAGTCGGCACGTCTGGAATGTAGGAACGGCCAGCATTGATGGCATCGACGCGCGACTGATCCAGGTCGAATCCAATCACGTTTAACCCGGCACTGGCGAACTCGACGGCCAAAGGCAGCCCGACGTAGCCGAGTCCAATCACGCCCACAACCGCGCTCCGCTCATTTAGTTTGTTGAGAATCTTCTCGCTCATTCACTCGAACCCCAGTTGTTTGGTTTTCGGAAAAGCTGAGAGGCAGGTGCAACCGCAATGAAACAACCCCTCGGCTTCCGCGTCAAGACAATATCATATCGTAGCGCATGCGTATCTGGCGTGCGCTCTTTCTCGTGCGTCGCTGTGCTAGTTACTCGTAACAGGCATATCGCTAGGACGTCGAAGAATCCGTGCAGATCCGTCGAATCAGCGTCATCCGCGGTCTATGCACTAAGGGCACAGAGCAATAGGCCACCGAAGACACGGAGATCGTGTAGATCACCTCGCGAAGGACAGGAGCGACTATAGGAATGACAGGTCGGAAAGGGTGGCTTGCCCCCGCCCAATTAGCTCGCAAAGGAAAGCAGCGGGGGCAAGCCACCCTTCCTGACCTGTCATCGTCCCAAGTTCAAGCCAGCTACGGCGGATAGTAGGCCGGGAATTCTTCGCAGGAAAACAAGAAGTTGCCGACGTGCGACGGTAGAGTAGGAGAGTGAGCGATGCCTTACAACACGACTCACTCTCCCCTCATCGAACCGGACGTGCGGATTTCCCGCATCCGGCTCTCCCGAAAACTCTCG
>JADGNW010000385.1 GCA_017883315.1 Blastocatellia bacterium
TTAAGTTGCTTCCACACGAACGGCAGAACTTCGTGTCGTCGGTGTTAGGAGTTGCACACTTGGGGCAGTACATTGGTTCACCTCGCTTTGTCTTCGGAAGCATAAACTCTTAACGCCGTGCATTCAACATAACGAACGGTTTCATTGACGTTGGTGTTTTAGAATTCTTTCTTAGCCGGCCGCCGTTTCGCGAGCTCACCGTAGATAGTGCTCAATAGTGACCTTCATCCAGTATGGGATCAGCTTTCCATTCTTACTGGCTGGTGAGAATTTCATTTGTCTGGCTGCCTCGATCGCTTGTTCATCCAAGGCGTTACCCAGCCCGCGAACGACTACCACCGAAGCAACGTCTCCGTTCTCAGTGATCATGACTACCAGTGAGACTGCGCCTTCAAGTTTTAGCTGACGAGACTCCTCTGTATATCTTGGTGCGGGATTGTTTAGCAGAACCGGGCGGACAACATCGGGTGACTTCTGTTCTGCTTCAAGCGCGCCGAATCGCTTCAGGTTCTCAATCAACTTACGCAAGTCTTCAAGTTCACGTTGGAGTTTCGCGGCTTCTTTCTCGTCGCTGGTTTGGGCGAATCGAAGTGCAGTTTCAAACGGCGCTATCGCGGCTTCGTATTTGCCTTCGCCAAAGTCTATCTCACCCAGAAGTCGATAAGCCGGAAACAGCGATGCGCCTTGACCAATCGCGATGTTCGCTTCTTCACGCGCGTTCTCGGTCTTGCCTGAATCGAGGAGGCACCTCGCAAGCAAAAAGTGCGCTTCGGGATAAACTGGCTGAGTTTCTATTGCCTTGCTCAGCGATTCAATCGCCATCGATCGCGCGCCTTCGTGCAAGTAGACTTGTGCCGCGATAAAAAGCGCTTCGGGAGACTTCGGCTTCAGTGCCAACGCATGCTTGATCCCGCTTTGAGCGCGGCCCCACTCATCGTTCTCGATAGCCTTCTTCACTCTCTCGATGAACTGCTCGGCAGTCTCTTGCTGCCGGCAGATCGCGTCGCTCGACAGAGCGAAAATGAGCGAGCAGGCGATCATACTTGCTCTGAGAACAATTGGTACTTGATTGAACTTCACTGATGGACCTCGCTCGTTTCTATTGAGGACCCACGAACACAAGCTCGACTCTTCGATTCATCGCGCGAGCCGCCAGCGTCTTTCGAGTCGAGATCGGAACTGTAACGCCACGCGATTCGACTCTGATGCTCGTTCGCGATACGCCAAGCGCTGTCAGATAGTCGGCGACGGCTTGAGCTCGGCCGAGCGCAAAGCTGTCAGCGTTCGGGCGCGCATCCGTGTGGCCTTCGATTGAAAAAGCTGCATCCCGATGCGCGGCGATCACGCTTCCAAGCGCGTCCATCTTCGATCTGGCCCGGACGTGAAGAGTCGTCAGGTTCGGCACGAAGAATGAATCGGGCAGAGTCGCTACGAAACCGGTTCCGCTTGGCTTCACTGCGACAATCCCGGCTACTCCAGCTTGCAAGGTGGCGAAGTCGCGACGTCGAGCTTCAGCTTGCTGTTTCTCGCGTTCCATCCGTTCCATCTCGGCAACCTTGGATGACGTCTCATTCAATCGCGCGCTGGTCGAAGAGTTTTGGGACTGCAGGTCTGAAATGCGCCCGCGCGCTTCGGTGAGATCCTGATTCAAACGATCGAGGTCGTTGCGCATACGGTCGTTCTCAGATTTGAGCGAGCGATTCTCGGCTCGCGAGTCCGCAGCTTCACGCATAACGCGATCGAGCTGGTCCTGAGCATTAACCCGCGCCATCTCTGAAGCCTTCAATCGAGATTGTGTGTCGGAGAGTTGTGAGCTGAGATCGGAAGCGTTGTCGGTCGCGCGACGCACGTCGGCATCACGGCGAGAGATCTCGGCGCGACGCTCGGCCGCCGCGGCACGCTCTTCGGCGACATCACGCGCGGTGCCGGCAAAGGTGATCGCGTCTCGCGCGATGCGGCCAACGTCATAAACCTTAGCCCCGTGCCGGAACGCCTCTTCAGCCTGATTGAGCGAGGTGACGGCCTTGGTGAAGTCCCCCGGGTCAAAGCGCTCGGCATCTGCGAGCCTCGCGATTTGTACTGCTCGTCTTGCCTGCAACAGCTCCGGCGGAGTCTTGTTGTAATCGCGTTCGGCAATCGTCGGAATGCTCGTGTCAGTGTAGTACTTGCCCGAATCGGCGTTGAAGTAAATCTCCGACGTTTGTACTTGTACGTTCTTTGAAATGGGAGCGAGGTTTTCCAAGATGATCTTCTGCGAAGGCAGCTTCACCAGGTAATGCGGTTCAGCGGTAACGATCATCGCGAAGGTCTGCTGCGGTGTCGCTGCCTTAAGCCGCGCGGTGCTGCCCGAGAGCCGAAACTCACCGAGGTTATCAGCCTGACCTGCAGGAGTGATGGCCCACAAGACGTAGGTTGTGTAGTCGGCTCCATAGTTATAGGCGGGAACCATATTCTCGATTGTAATGTCGATCTCGCTTTCGTTGCGTTTGCGCCAGCGCTCGACCGTAGCTTCGCCGCGCGCGGTTGGCCTCAGCGTGGTGCCCGCCAGCGTCACGGACACAGGGTCTTTCAAATAGGTTATAGCGACGGTTTTGCGGCGAACATCACCGCCTTGCCCGAAGGCTAGTGAGCTGAGCGCGAATGCCGCCAGCAGCACGCTGACCGAAATTGTTGGAGACTTTTTCATACATCAATCCTCTCGCTAAGAAAAGTTGAAAGCTGCACCAGGGCTGATTACGGATGCGCCTTGTCGTCTTGTTTAACGCCAGCAGCCGTCCGAGGTTTCACAACGGGGATTCTAGCAAGCGCAAGTTGGCGGTCACAAGCAGGGGTGCAAGCGCTGAGCGACAGAGGTCGAGCTTGATATTCAGATCACTCTTTATCTACGATACGCGTATGAACACACAGATCATAGCTTCGTCTCCGGAAGTTATGGGAGGGACTCCAGTGTTTGCTGGAACAAGAGTGCCTGTCCAGACGCTAATGGATTACATCAAAGGCGGAGAATCCATTGATGATTTCCTGGATGGATTTCCTAATGCTACCCTCGCTCACCAAAGGCAACGCTGAGACTGTAAGCCTCAAACGATCAAGCTGAGCGGTTACGAAAGCACCTGGCTCATCGTCGAGCTCAGGTCGTCGAAGTGTATTGGTTTGAACATGACTTCACTGACGAGGTCGCGATTATTGTGGACCGTCTCAGGCGGAACAGCGTGGCCGGTTATCAACACCACTTTCACCTCAGGCCAGCGGCGGCGCACTTCGCCCGCTACCGCCCAACCGTCCATTTCCGGCATCGATAGATCCGTGAACACCAAATCGAACCGAGCACGTTCGAGTTTCTCGAGTGCTTCGCGACCGCTGGCCGCATGATCCGTGCGGTGTCCCGCTGAACTCAACATTCCCACAATCGCTTCACGGACTCGCTGATCGTCATCGACCACAAGCACCCTCGCCGTCTTTGCGAGCCCTGTGTTCTTACGAAGCTCGCATTGATAAATCGTGTTCCCGGCTGGCAAGCTGATTGTGAAGGTGGTGCCCTGGCCCGGACTGCTGACCACCTCGATGCGGCCGCCGTGTCGTTCGATTATGCTGTGGCTCACCGCAAGCCCAAGGCCCGTTCCATTCGCGCCCTTGGTAGTAAAGAACGGCTCGAATATGCGATCGCAGATCTCGGCGTTCATTCCGATCCCACCGTCGGTGAAACTCACATGCGCGAAGCCGCCTCTCGTTTCCGTCGCGATGCGCAGGCTTCCTCCTTGAGGCATCGCATCAAGCGCATTGAGAATGATATTGACAAACACTTCGCGCAACTCAGAGGCTGACCCTGCGACCGAAGGCGCAGATTGAAGATCAAGCGCGACTTCATAATGCAGACCACGAGCCTGAGCTTCGTCGAACCATCTTGCACGGGTGAGGCTGGCCGAATCTTGAACAAGTTGATTGAGGTCGACCTCATCGCTCACGGATTCCTTCTGCTGTACGCCGAACGCTTGAATACGTCTTACAGTTTGGGCCCCGTCGAGCGCGGCGTGCTCGATGATGTCCAGGCGCGATGCAACGCGTTGATCCTGGCAGTCGCGCTTGATCAGTTGAGCGTGACCCAGAATGGCCGCGAGTATGTTGTTGAAGTTGTGCGCAACGCCAGACGCGAGTTGGCCGAGAGCGCGCAGCTTGTCAGCTTGCGCCGCGCGCTCGCGCGCTGTGCTTTCTTCAGTGATGTCGTGAGCTATCGACAGTACGCTGGTCACGCGCCCTTCGTCGTAGATTGGCGTGTACGTGATGAAAAGCAGCCGGCTCTCGCCACTCTTCCTGACCACATTCATTTCAAAAGTCTGCGCTTCGCCTTCAAGCGCGCGAGTGAACCGCTCGATGGCGAGCTTCCTGTGATCGCCGAACACAAACAGCCTGTAGTCGCCCGCTTCAAGTTCCGCTCGCGAGTAACCGGATTGCTTCGCTAGCTGCTCGTTGAACCAGATCAAACGGCCCTTGGTCGAGAATGCGAGAATCGCATCGTTGGCGTGCTCGATCAACTTGACGAGATAACCGCGCTGCTCGCGCGCCGCCGCTTCGGCGGCTCGCAGCTCTGACAAGTCTCTTACAATGCACACCGCGCCGTGTGGAGAATCGTGATTGCCATTGGTGCTATCGTTGCCATCCTTGCCTACGGGGCCTTCAGGGCCGGCGCCTTGAGAATGGCTCCCAGAGCCATTTACGAGGGGCGAGATCGTAACCAGCACCGGGCGCGACAACCGCTCGGGCACAAGCTCAAAAGTAACGGGTCGTCCCGATTCAATGACTTGCGCTACGCGACAGGTTTCACCCTCAACGCCCTGAAGCAGAGTGCAGCAGCGCCGGCCAATCAACTCTCGAACATTCGCTCCTTCATAGGCCGCGCCCGCGTCGTTGACGCGTTTGAGCGTACCGCTCTGATCGAAAATAAGTATACCGTCGTCAAGCGCATCGAAGGTTGCTTCCCATTGGAGCTTGCCGTGCTCCACCAGCTCAAAGAGCTCGGCGCGTTCAAGCGCGATGACGACCTGGCTAGTTGCTGCGCGCACAACCTCGACTTCATCTTCGGTCCAGGCCCGCGGCGCGGACTTCATCACCGCGCTAATCACGAGCCGCGTGCCGTCCTTGTGTAAGAGTGGCACAGACATGAAGGCGCGAGTGCCGGCGGCGCGCAGTACCAGACGAAGCTGATCGTCAAGTCGCGGGTCCGCTTCGGCGTCGTTGCACACGATAACGCCGTTCTCAGCCAGCTCAAGAAACCCAGCGACATCTTCGTGCCGGTAGGTTCTCTTCGGCTTGCATACGATACCTTCGCTGTATTCGCATTCCGTCATCCAGTGTGCCGCGTGTTCGTTGAAATGCGTGACAAGAATTTTGTTGGCGGCGAGATACTCGCCAAGTTCGCGCGCCACGATCGGGAATATTTCGTCGACGCGATTTGACTGATTGACGCCGTGGATGATGTGGCTGATGAGCGCCTCGCGTTCGGCGGATTGCTTGGTCTCCCGAAAGAGATTGCTGTGACTTATCGCTACTTCAACCTGAGCCGCGACCATCTCCACCAGCGCTATTTCGCTTGCCGTCCACTTGCGAACCCGGTCTGTTTGTCCGATAGAGAGCCCGCCCCAATACGAGTCATTGACGAATATCGGACAAACGATTTGGGAACAGTTGACGGGCTCCACCTGCCAGATTCGCACGGTGGACGCGAGATTCGGATACGCGGCCGCGAACGAGCGGACATCGTCGATAACAAGAGTGCGCCGGTTCTCGATCAAGTAGTTTGTAATGTAGTCGTCAAACGACGATTTCACGTGGCTGAGGGAAAGACTCGGGTCGGTCAGGCTCTCCGCAACGACAACGCTGTCACGTCCGCTCAGCTTGCGAAAGTATGTGCGGTTGGCTCCGAGAGCGCGGCCGACTTCTTCAACCGCGACCTGCAGAATCTCTTTCAAATCCAGTGAGCCGCGAATCGATCCGACGATCTCGTTGACCAGCGAAGAGCGCTTGGCAAATTCGCGCACTTCCCGGTAGAGCTCTGCCTGGCGTATCGCTACCGCTGCCTGGTCTGCCACCGATTTGACCAGATCGGCCTCCCACTGCGTCCACGTGTGAGGCTGATGACAATGATGAAGGCTCAGTATGCCGATCGGCCGGCCGTCAAGCCGTATCGCGGTCGTGAGAATTGCTTTCACGCTTCCGGCTTCAACACGTCTTCGGAGTGGAGCGAAGATCGGGTCGTTCGGCGGATCGCTCGCCGCCACCGGATCTTCCTGCGCAAGCACCGATTGCAGAAACGGGTTGTTGACCGTTGCTATCTCGTTCAAGACCGAGGGCCGCTTTGCGCAGCACTCGGCCACGTATTCGTTAGTGACGGGCACCATCTCAGGCAGCGGATTCGGCAGAAGCGCCAGCCGGCAGCGACACACGGAGAGCGCCGCGCCCAGCTCGATCACGATCGCCTGGAGCACCGCATCTGAGTCCAGCGAG
Organism: Blastocatellia bacterium; assembly: GCA_017883315.1. Classification (GTDB taxonomy): domain Bacteria; phylum Acidobacteriota; class Blastocatellia; order UBA7656; family UBA7656; genus Onstottus_A. The sequence continues at coordinate 6,502 of JADGNW010000385.1, forward strand.
CTGTGAATTGCCGAGCTGATCTTGCTGATAAGCGCATCGCGCCGCGCAGCGTCTCGCGCTTCGCGATAAAGCTCAGCTTGATACAACGCAACCGCAATCTGCTCGGTGGCTAGCTCGAGTAGCATCATCTCGGCTTTCGAGAAGACGTGCGGATGGTCGAACTGCTCCAGCGAAATCATTGCGACGGTTTGTCCCTTATATCTGATCGGAGCCAGCGCCATTGCGCGCACACCGAGCCTTACGCTGATCGCGCGCATTATCGGATCGCTCAGGTTGGTGTCCGGGACATCGATGACCTCGCCCGAAAGCACCCGCTCAAGCAACGGGCTTCCTTCGAGGTCTAACTCTGTATTGATCAAACTCGGCGCCAATACGCTTGATCGGTATTCGGCGCGCGCAGCAAAGTCGCACCTATCGGGTTCGCCGGATCCGTTGTGCATGTAAATCACAACGCGAGTAACCTTCAGAGTCTTGCCTATCCCGTCTACGGCGACCTTCAGTATCTCATCGACGCCGACTGCATTCCTGATGGCTCTCAGCAATTGATTCGTGAGAGCTTCGCGATCGGACGCGCTGGTAGCTCTCTCTTGCGATTTGAAGTGATGCACGGTGAGAGCGAGAGTTGACGCGACAGCTTGAGCGAGGTGCTTGTCCTCGTCCGACCAATGCTGCCTGCTGCGCTGATAAAGAAGAATCGCTCCGGCGGTTTGCGAATCGATGACCAGCGGCACAATCAAAATCGCTTTGACTTCCGGCTGGTGCGTGCGATTCGCCGCGTTCTTCAGGAGACGGCTTACTCGCTCATCTGAACCGGCGTTCGCTATTTCGACCAGACCGAACTGTGAGCTGAGGCCGCTTGTGATTTCAAAATCAAGCTGACGAAGCTTCTCTCTCTCGACTGGACCGATCTTCTGCGCGCAATAGTCGCCGGCTCGCCGAAAGCCGCTTTCGTCGTGCAGAAGAATCGCGACGCGCTCCAAACAAAGCTGAGCGCCAATCTCGTCGGCCGCGCAGCGCAACGCGGTGTTCAAATCATGCGACGACTGAGCGAGCGCCGCGATCTTGTCGATGAGAGTGCAGCCTTGCGAGCTTCGCGAGTGGGCCGCACGATCGAGAAATAATGGCTTTGTGAGAGAAAGCTTCATAAAGAGCGTACGGCAGGCTCATCGTCGATGATGAGAGTATTAGCGGCCCGCTTCGGTGTGAGGCTCAGCGGCATGGTGATCCAGTCATCGGCGCAACGCGATCTTTACTTTGAAGGGTAAAGCTCGTTGCCATTGAGCTGATCGACTTTCAA
>JADGNW010000386.1 GCA_017883315.1 Blastocatellia bacterium
GCTTCAAAGGCGAATCTGGATAGTTATGAACGTTACGCGAGATTTCGTGAGTTGATCGATAGCGAGGCCGCCCGCCGCCAGTCGCCATCCGCCTCGGCGCCGCTGATCTTGCGAAGGCGCGACGACATCTACCGGCTGCACGGCTATCGATGTTTGAACTGCGGAAAGATTCAATACCCGAGTCAACGAGTGTGCATAAGTTGCCAGACGAGGGACAACTTCGAAAGCGTCAGGCTCGCAGACAAGAACGCAACGTTGTTCACTTTCACGCTGGACTACTTGAACGCCGATGCCGATCCGCCAAGCGTGATGAGCATCGTTGATTTCGAGGGCGGTGGAAGAGCTTATCTAATGATGACCGACCGAAATCCGGCCGAGGTCAGAATCGATCAGCAGGTCGAGATGACCTTTCGCCGCTTGTACGATGCGGAAGGCTTCACGAATTATTATTGGAAGTGCAGACCGTTGCGTGAAACGTGACAATAGGACCAATACGACCTATAGGGCCTATCACGTTTTTTCAGTCATCACGGCCTATTAGCCGATCAACTTTGCATACTGATCTACAAGCGGCAGGACGACATCACGCTCGGCGGACGGCAGCATGAAGACTGCCCGCTCGACTCCTAAAGCCTCCAGTTTCTCGATCGCCGCGTGGTCGGGATTCGCGCCGAAAATCGTTATCGAAATCGATTTCGGATCGCGGCCCGCAAGCTCGGCGCGCGCGCGAAGATCTGCGATCTTCCCTGCCAGGTTCGCCAACCGGTAACCGATCGGCATCCATCCGTCACAGAACTCGACCACTCGATCAAACGTAGTCGCTGCGTCGCCGCCCATCAGGATCGGTGGATGAGGCTTCTGCACCGGCTTCGGGTAGGACCAGAGCTTGTCGAAGTTGACGAACTCGCCGTGGAACTCTGCTTCGTCCTTGGTCCAGACTTCCTTCATCGCGAGCACTCGCTCTCGAAGCAGACGCCAGCGCGATTTGTAATTCGTCCCGTGATTCTCCATCTCTTCGGCGTTCCATCCGCCGCCGATCCCGAAGATGAAGCGTCCCCCGGAGAGCATGTCGAGGCTGGCGACCTCTTTTGCCGTGGTGATGGGATCGCGCTCGATGATCAGGCAGATTCCGGTCGCGACCCGGAGTTTTGTAGTCGCCATCGCCGCCGCCGTCAGCGCCACAAACGGATCGTAGGTGTGCCAATACTCTTTGGGCAGGTCACCACCGGCGGGATACGGAGTGCGGCGGTTCGCCGGGATGTGCGTGTGCTCGGGCATCCACAACGACTCGAACCCGCGTTGTTCAAGCTCGCGAGCCAGCTCGTCGGGGCGTATAGCGTAATCGGTTGCGAAGATTGCTACTCCAAAAAGCATAAACAGCCTCCTGCTCACACCACGTAGCAACGATTCTAATCGTTAAGAAAAGATCGAACGAATGAATTCGTTACTACGTGGAGATTCCACTCACTTTCCCATTACATTAACCAACTCTTGAACAGCCGCGGCTGAGCGCTGAAGCGCCGAGCGTTCGTCGGTCGTCAGGTTGATTTGAATGATCTCTTCGATGCCGCGCTCGCCAAGCTTCACCGGCACTCCTACAAAGAGTCCGTTGATGCCATACTCGCCTTCGAGATAAGCGGCACACGGAAGAATCTTCTTCTTGTCTTTCAGAATCGCTTCAACCATTTCGACCGCAGCGGCAGACGGAGCGTAGTAGGCCGAACCGGTCTTGAGCAGGCTTACGATTTCAGCGCCGCCGTTCGCCGTGCGCTTGACTATCTGATCGATCTTTTCCCCGGGCAGCAGATCCGGCAGCGGAATTCCGGCCACCGTGGAATAGCGCGGCAACGGAACCATCGTGTCGCCGTGACCTCCCAACACAAACGCCGTGACGTTCTCCACCGAAACGTTCAACGCTTCGGCGATGAAACACCGCATACGCGCCGAGTCCAGCACTCCAGCCATTCCAATCACTCGCTGTTTTGGAAGACCCGAGTGCTTCATCGCCACGTGACACATTGCGTCGAGCGGGTTCGAGACGATGATCAAAATGGGATTGCGCGAATACTTCATTATTTCGTCGGTGACCGACCCTACGATTCCAGCATTGGTCTTTAGCAAGTCATCGCGGCTCATGCCCGGCTTGCGAGCAAGGCCCGATGTGATAATTACTACGTCGGAATCCGCGGTTTCCTTGTACCCGTTAGTGCCGATGAGCCGCGAATCGTAACCTTCGATCGGCGCGGTCTCTGCAAGGTCGAGCGCTTTGCCTTGCGGCATGCCCTCGATGATGTCCACCAGCACGACGTCGCCGAGTTCTTTATCAACCAGTCTTTGCGCGGCTGTAGCTCCGACGTTTCCAGCGCCGACAACAGTGATCTTTTTTCTAGCCATTATTCCTCCGGGAGCGGTGGGACCTTTGTCCAAACTTATGTCTGGCCTTATGTCCGGCCCGCGTTCAATGAATACCAGTCAATTCCAGCGTGGGTGATGGTTTGAACCGAAATTCTAACGCACGAGTCCGCAATCGTCTATGAGATGGAAGAGTAAAGCCGAGGCGAAAGCTAACGAGTGCGCTATATTACATACGCGCTGCAGCCGTAACACCACGTGAACGACCGCTCCGAGATTGGCAGCTCGCGTATCAGAGGATGCCCGCTCGATTGCGAGTGCGCCAGAGCATGACCGCGTGTCGTCTCACAACAGCCAACGTGTCCGCACGTCAGGCATACGCGCGTCGGCGAGTTTACTCCGCACTCCGCGCACGTTGTGGTCGCGA
>JADGNW010000387.1 GCA_017883315.1 Blastocatellia bacterium
CAGCCGAAGTCGCTTCCTGCCCAATGCCAACATAGACCGCGCCGAAGATCTTGCCTTGCCTGTAAAGCGAAGCGAGCTTCTCTTCAAACGTTCGCGCGAGTCTCATTACCGAATAGAAGCGCAGCAGTTCGTCGTCTTTGAAAGCGACGTCGCGGCGATCGATCTGAATCTCGGAGGGATAGTCGGGCAGGTCAATCTGTGGAGGCATTTGCGTCATTCATTTCCCACGAACCGGTACCGTAGACTGTCCAGTCTGCGGAGATCTGTGAAATCGACTACTTACCATGTCGTCCGCAGACTGGACAGTCTACGGTACATCGCTTCAATGGAGAATCGGGCCGCGCGTCGGGTCATCGATGTAAGCTCCGAGCTGCAGCGACGCGAGCACGTCGTCCCACACCGGTCCGTACAAATCCAATTCATCAGTCCAGATTTCCATCGTTAGAAGCGGCTGAATGTACGAACCGCGCCCGATGCATAACCGTGATCGGCAATCTCGCTGTTGCAATGGGTCGATGAAGGAAATCTCAAACCACGCAAGCTCGAGGTCATCGCGCTTGATGATATAAGGCTCGCTCTTCGCGTAGACCGGACGAGTGTCGCCATTAAGCGCGACCTTGAGCATCTCCGTGAGAGGCAACCCGCTCAAATCCACGGGCGGCAGTCGCATGTACGAGACAGCAAGACACGTGTCGTCGTCGGGCGGCTGTTTGTCGTAGAACTTGATCGAATCATCATCAGGAATGACGACCCAATCTTCAGGATAGTCCAGGCGGATCGCGCCTCGGTCACCGACAAAAATCTTTTTGCCGGGCTTCGATTTCCAACCGTGACCCTTCTTCAATTCGAGCTCTTCTCTGTCCCAGTTTGCCATAAGCCTTAACGCAAAGACGCCCAAGTCGCGAGGTCGCAAAGCAGCAAAGCGGATCAGGCGACTCAAAGTTTCGGCGGAACTAATCGACGTTTACCGTCATCGCTCATCGTGATTCCCGGTTCATCCAGATTCACGCGGTCCCAAAGCTTGCACGTCACCTGCTTGTGCATCTGATCGAGACCTTCACAATAATTCGTGAACACGCAACGGCGAATCTCGTCTCCGCGGCCAAGTCGAATCTTCAAGAACCAATCAGGATCGGCAAGCGACTGCCGCGCGGCGGCTATGATATCAGCTTCGCCGCGCCCGAGAATAGCTTCGGCTTGCTCAAACGTAGCTATTCCGCCCGATGTGACCACCGGTGTCGCGAAGCCCGCTTCATTCACCGCGTGTTTGATCGCCGCCGCGAGCGGAACATTTCTTCCAAACGGTCCGCGTTCATCCGACACCACGGTCGGCATGCATTCGTAGCCGCTGCGCCCGGTGTATGGATAAACCGCGTGGCCGACTTTGGGCTGTTTCGCGTCGTCAAACTTTCCACCCTTCGAGACTGATAAGTAATCGAAGCCCGCGCGCGCGAATTCAACTCCGAAGTAGACGGCGTCTTCGAGATGACTGCCGTGCTCGATCACCTCGTCACCGAGAAACCGAACTCCGACCGTGTAATCGTGGCCTACTCGCTCGCGCACCGCGCCGTAGACTTCAAGCGGCAACCGCACGCGATTCTCTCGTACTCCACCGTAGCCGCCCGCGCGATTGTTCTTCGCGCTCAGAAACGAAGCCATCGTGTACGCGTGAGCATAGTGCAACTCGACGCCATCGAAGCCGGCCTCGCGCGCTCGCTGGGCGGCATCGGCAAAGAAGCCGGGCAACACTTGTGGTAGTTCGCGAATGTGCGGCAAGTCCGTGTCCGTTACTCGCTCGCGATACCCGTAGCGCAGCGACTCGAGTTCGCGTTCGTCGAGCACGCGGTCCAACAGCTCATCTGGGGCCTCGGTCAGATGAGCCCGGATGTCGGCTTCGCTCGCGTCAAGCCAGTCGTCGTTGCAAGTCGCTTCAGCGAGTTTGTCTCGATGATGCGGTTTCACTTTAAAGAATCGGGCGAAGTACTTATCTTTCGGCGGGCGGCGCTTCACTGCAAGAAAGTCGATGATCTGAATAAACAACCGAGTGTGCCCGCCACTTTCGCGCCTGACGGCTTCAACCAGATTGCGAAGACCGGGAATGAAGCGGTCGTGTCCGATGCGAAGCAGCGGCCCGCTTGCGACGTCGCGAACGCCGGTCGCTTCGACAACGATTGCTCCCGGCCGGCCTGCCGCGAATCTTGCATACCAGTCGATGATGTCAGGCGTCACGAATCCATCTTCGGTGGCGCGCCAGGGCACCATTGCCGGAACCCACGTGCGGCTCTCGAGCACGCCGCCGCCGACCTTGATCGGCGAAAACAACACTGAGCGCGCTGCCTCTTCAACAGAAGGCCAGCGCGCTTCAAGCAGCGGATGACGAATCGGTTTTCCCTGACGCCACATCCCGATGTGAATCTATCACGCAGAAAGCGAAGGCAGAAGCCGGCGGAAAATCACGCAGTGTCTCAATTGTTGTCCGGCAGAGTGAACGACACGGTCAACGTTTCTTTCGTCCGTAGTGCCACAACGTCCCGGCCCAGAGCAGCAGGATCAAGCTGTCTCGGAGAATCGTCCACGCAGTGATGCCGGACTTGCTGCCAGTCACCGAAAAACAGCCACAGTCTATGGCAAGGCCGCGAAGGGATGCCTGAACCATGCCAACCATAAAGACGATCAGCAAGAGGCCAATCCAGGTCAGGCTGGGAACAACCCATACGCCGGCAATCAGCAGGATGCCACAAATCAACTCAAGAAACGGAAGGACGACTGCGACGACGATCACAAACTTTTCAGGCAAGATACGATAGGCATCGATGAGTCTGGCGAATTCAAGCGGGTGCTGAAGCTTATCGATGCTCGCGTATATGAAGATCGCGCCTAACAGGATTCGCGCGATCCGGCCCGCCCATGCCGATTCAAATATCGTCTTGATCATAAGCGAGAGTCATCAGTTCGCCGGCGATTTTTCTGATGGGTAGCCGGCGGCGCTCCATTCGGGCCAGCCGCCTTCGAAGATCTCGATATCGAGAAAGCCTTCCTTCGCAAGGTATCCGGCAAGCGTGCTGCTGTCAGTGCAGTCCTTGCCGCTGCAGTACACCACTACCTTCGTCTCCTTCAGATTGGCAATCTTGTCGAGGCTTCTAGTCTTCTCATAGTCTGCGACTGGGAAGCTGATCGCGCCTTGAACGTGACCATCCTGGTACAGCGACGCATGGCGAGCGTCGATGAACACCGCTGTTCCGCCATCCAGACGCTGTCTGGCTTCGGCCAGAGTTATCACGCCTAGGCTCGGAGCCATGCTCTTTACCTTCTGGGTATCGGCCCTGAGGATGATCTCATCCGAAAGGCTCTGCCGGACGAATGCGCGCTGCGTGAACAGTCCAAGCAAGGTCGAAACAACCCCGATGACAAGCACTTTGAAAATCAGCTTAAGCATGACCATAAGCACGTTTCATTTTCGCTTTCGACCCTTCTGTTGCGATTTCCATTTGTCGTAAGCCGCAATGAACTCCGGATCGCGCTTCTTCAACTTCTCGTAGTCGATCTTCTTGCTCCGAGTCATCAGCCTGTAGGCAAGGTCTATCGGTTCAAGGTGCATCATCTCTTCAGCATTCTCGAACATGACCAAGCTCGAGTTAGCCGCGACTTGATACTCATCGACAACTGGCTTTCTGACTCTTTCAAACTCGGCAAGCGCGTGCGGAACGTCGAGGCGCGCCTTGAAACATTTCGCCAGCGCGATCGCGTCTTCAAGCGCAAGCTTTGTCCCCGAGCCAATCGAAAAATGAGCCGTATGCAAGGCATCACCCAGCAGCACAACGTTGTTATGATGCCAGTGCTTGTTTTTCACCAGCGGAAAGTTTAGCCACCGCACAAAGTTGTTCGAGAGCAACGCGTGCCCGCCCAGATCCTTTTTGAAAACCTCGGACAGGTATTCACACGTCTCCGGATCCGATCGCCAGTCAAAGCGCGCGTTTCGCCACGTTGCGTCGCCGCACTCTACGATGAAGGTGCTTGTCGAATCGTCGAACTTGTATGAATGCGCGATAAACAGCCCGGCCTCGTGCTCGCGAAATGTCAGCGTCAAGCCGTGAAACAACTGATGAGTCCCCAGCCAGATATACTTGTTCTTACGCAGGTCAACGGTTGGGTCGAAAGCTTTCTTGAAAGTCCGCCTCACGAGACTGTTGGCGCCATCCGCGCCCACCAGCAGATCGCAAGGCGGCAGTTCATTCAAATCCGCGACGTTGGAGTTGAACTTCAGATCAACGCCCAGCTCGAGACATCGCTTGTGAAGAATGTTCAAAAAAGCGAGCCGGGAAACGCCGGAAAAATGGTTGCCGCGAACGGTGACCTTCTCATCCTTGTGAACAACATCGACATTGTCCCAACGCTGGCAAGCGCGATTGATCGCGTTGAATGACTTAATGTCGTTTTCCTTGAGGTAATCGAAGGTCTGATCTGAAAAAACGATGCCCCACCCGAAAGTATCATTCGGAGCGTCGCGTTCCAGTAAGGTGATTTCGTGCGCTCGATCGAGCTTCTTCATCAGGATCGCGAAATAGAGTCCTGACGGACCAGCTCCAACAATAGTGATTTTCACCTGGGTATTATAGCAAACGCATTCACTGGCGCGCCTGTCGCTCCTCTCAATTTGGGCGGATTTAATACGAGCGCGAATTCGTAGACTTTCTGCTCGGCCAGCGCCTTCGACAGCTCTTCAAGGTTCAAATTCTCGACAATGTAGATTCCGTTGTCGGCAATAAGGATTCGATGGCAAGGGAAGATCGTTCCCTTTTGTGGAACAACTTCGTAGCTCATCTGATCGTCGCCGGTGAGAAAGATCTTCTTGCTGGCGAGCCAGCGCGCTGCGCTTTCACCGGGGCCCGGCCGGAATCCGGAGTATTTCGCGCGGTCCGCTTCGAAGAATTTGCCGTAGCCGGTTCGGATCAACACCGAGTCGCCCGGCTGAATCTCGACGCCCTCGGCTTTGGCGATTGCCTGAAGGTCTTCGGCGGTTATCTCCTGTCCCGCGTCGAGCGCATCGACGTTTTTGAAACGCGCGACGTCCAACAGCACCGCTCGATTGACGAACTTGTCTTTGGGATAAACTTCAATGCCAAGCGCGAGCAACCCGGATGGGCTTTCATTGGCGACGGCATCCAACCCGCCGAACAGCTTCCCGTTATCCGATATATGCCCGAGCGCGTCGATGGTCGGCGCGCCATGTTGTCCGCTGAAGAACATCATGTCTTCAGCGTAAGCGATGCCCCCGGGGATCACGCCGGCGGTTTCCTTATGGCTGGAGTGCAAGCCAATCGCGAAGGGCGGATTGAGACTGAGGATCGGAGACTTGCTGTCCCAGATGAAATTCAACTCAATCACACGAGCCGACTTGAGTGAATTGATGAGATCGCCGGCCGCTTTCTTCTTGTCGGTTTGGGCTTGAACAACGAGCGAGCAGTGACCGGCTATGAAAATCACGATCAAAGATGAAATGACCTTGTTTCTCATGAATCCTTTCTCCGAAGGCAGCTTTATTTCTGCCAGTTCTCAACGTGAAGATTGGGAATGCGTCTGAAATGCCGTTCGTTGTTGGTAACGACTCCGAGGCCATCAACCAATGCGGAAGCCGCAATCAATATGTCGGCGTCACCGATTAACGCACCTCTTTTATACAGGTCCGCATAGATCTCCGCTGCCTGTGAGACCACATCTTCAGTTATCGGGAGGACCTTATTGTTCGCGCAGAATTCCTCAAATGCTGTCACCCGCCTCTTAGCGTTGTTCGCCTTCAATCCCCGCAGAATTTCATATCGAGTTATTATCGACAGCGACAGGTGAGCGTATTGAGCCAGGTACGCTTCGGCGTTGGCAACCACGGTGGGATTATTCCGCATGAGAGCCGAGAGGATGTCTGTATCAACGACTACTTCTCGCAGGTTCATCGGTCGTCTGATCTCCGAAGAAATTACTCCGATCAAGAGCTAGTCGCTCGATCTCATCGATCTGTTCATCCGTTAGACCTTCATACACCTTCGCCGCTAGAGCGATCAAATCCACGCTCTCGTGAAGAGGAGTTTCGATTATCAACTTTACACGCTGCCCTTGCGACAACGGAACTTTGGCAGGGCTTAACGGCCTGAACGCTCCATTTTCAAATACTGCGTCCAAAGTCTCTCTCATTAGCTTTCCCTCCGTGAGGTCGTTCTGAATCAACGAGTCGTACACAACGCAGTATACCCAATTGGCGGCCAGTTGTCTGTTGTCGGAATCCGCAGTTGAATGCAACATATGTGCGTAGCTCTCAACTTAAGTCAACCGCTGACCTCGCGTCTCACGAGCAAAAGCCAGAAGCACAATGCCCAGCAAGTAAATGAGACTAACCGAGCTTGCGGCCTTTGCGTACGATCCAAAGAACCCAACCAGCGCGCCGGTTATCAATACGCCGCCCGCCGTCACTATTCGGCCGAGGTTATAGCACAGCCCAACGCCGGTCGTGCGCACGCGAGTTGGAAACAACTCCGGCAGGTAAATTGGGAAACCGCTTGTGATGCCCAATGTGAACACGCCTACCAGGGGAAGCAAAACAAAAATCTGCGTTGTGCCGGTCGTCATCAGGAACGTCAAGGGAAATGAAACTACTCCGCCGATGAAGAAGCACAAGAAGGCTGCGCGTCTGCCAAAGCGATCCGCAAGCGGTCCAAATCCGAGATAGCCAAACAGCGAGCCGCCGTTTAGCAACATCACCGCGTATGTCGCATACCTGTTCTGGTCTGGGATTCCAAGACCCTCGCGCGCACCAACCTCGCGAACTACCGACGGGATCCACATCGTCGCTCCCCAAAGCGCAAGTAGAACGGTAAAGGCAAGTGCTGAAGCCACAATCGTGTCGCGGCGAAGCTTTGGTCCGAATAGTTGTTTCAATGTAAACGCATCGAGCTCTGTTGGCTTGTGCTTCGCATCTGCCTTCGCAAGCCTTCTGTGATTGCGCACTTCGATCCAGCGCTCGGGTTCTTTGACCAGCAGTCGAATAAACAGCACGAAGATCGCGGGCACCGCGCCGACCAAATAGACATAACGCCACGACGCAACATCGACTACGCGAGTGATCAGTGCTGCAAAGAAATAACCGAACGCGGCCGCCGATTGGAGAAGCGCGCCCGCTTTTGCGCGAAGCCGATCGGGCCACACCTCTGCCACCAAAGCGGCTCCAGCAGCCCATTCCCCGCCAAGCCCCAGTCCGGTGATGAAGCGAAACGTCGCCAGTTGCCCCCAACTCTGCGCCGCCGCCGACAGGCCAGTGAACAGCGAATAAATCAAGATCGTTGCTACCAGAGCTTTCGTTCTTCCGATGTAGTCGGCAATTATTCCGAAGCAGATGCCTCCCGTTGCCCATCCGAGTAGCATCACTGCGAAGACGACGCTGCTGTAGAAACCGATCGCCGCCTCCGTTGCGCCGCGTCCCATGAGCTCGGTCATCGACGGCTTCTGCACGAGAGAGAACAGCGTTCCGTCCATGCTGTCAAACACCCATCCGAGCCACGCGACCAGCAGCACAAGCCACTGGTATCGAGTGACTTCACCGGACCACCCGAACAGTCCCAGCCGGTCTCTGGTTGCGCCAATGTGAGCAACGTCCGGTGAGTGATCTGAAATACGGTCAGATCCGACCGGCTCCGAAGCGTCTGCCATTAAGGTGCCTTTCAGAATAGAAGCGGGATTATATGATGACCGTGCCGCGGCTCAAAGCGAAAGCGAGTGGAGAGACGCTGCGGAATCTCTGTTACTACGGCCGCTTAAGACTCGGTTGCTTGTTTTGAGAAAGCCGCCGGTTCCTGGCCGCGGACTCGCGAATTCGATCGCGATCGGATGGAATTACCGCTGCGTCGCGTGAGTTGGGCGCAAGCCGCAGGTAAGTTTCCAATTCATCGGCTGCTCTCG
>JADGNW010000388.1 GCA_017883315.1 Blastocatellia bacterium
AAAGTTTGCGCCGTCTGCGGCGATGCCGTCGTAATCACCGTGGTAGCCACTGGCGAAGCCGATCTCGATCGGCGCAAACGTCCAATTGTGGTTTGTGACACGGAAGTTCTTTCTGAAGCTTGCGCCGCCGTTGGTTGAAGTTGCCATGTAAACATCAGTAAGGCTGTCATTGATGGGGTCGTTTCGACGATCCCACCACTTCACGCCTATCGTTCCATCGGACGCAACGGCAACCGAAGGGAAGATCTGAGAGGTATTCGTAATGTCATCATTGATTTTGATCGGCGTACTGAAGGTAACGCCCCCATCGGTTGAGCGCGTGCTGTAAACGTCGCCCCGGTCGACCGTCTGCCCCGTCGTGAATGCCCCAAAGACAACGTACAAGTTTCCGGCGCTGTCTACCGCCGCACTCGGGAAGCTATTGGTTCTTACGCCTCCGCCGCCGGTGAGGCTTGAGAGGCCTGACAAATGGGCAACGGATCTCTCAGCCGAAAAGCTTACTCCGCCATCGGTTGACTTCACGACGCCCATGCCTCCGATGGCGGAATGGGAATCGCGGAAGACCACGTAGAGGTCACCGTTCGGGGCGACAACTGGCATCGAGCCCTGGACCGATTGACTCCCGTCCTGCGGAGATAGAACTACAGGCGCGCCAAAACTCGCGCCGCTATTTGTCGAGCGCGCGAGGGTAATAGAATTGCCGTTGGAACTTGGCGACCGGAAATCGGACCAGCTCACATAAACGTTCCCTTTGTTGGGCGAGGTGGGGTTTCTATCAACTGCGACCCATTCCTTGTCCTGAAAATCATTGTTGTTGCTCGCCGTCGTGCTCGCATCAACTGGCTGTGAAAACGTAGCGCCGTTGTCGGTGGACTTCGCCACGCCGATGATGCTCTTGGTGCCGGTGCCAGTGCCGGGCACTCTCGCTAACGTTGCATAATAAAGCTCGCCGTTGGGCCCGAGGGATACGACCCCGTCGCCAAGATTGGAACCACTCGATGGAGTGGGAATACGCTTGTGAGTGAAGGTGTTGCCGCCATCGCTCGAGATGCTGTAACCATCGAATGAAAACTCGTTGAAGCTCACGATTATGTTGGACCCATTGACCGCTATACTGGTCTCGCTGTGCGTGTGGAAGGTCGTATCGAGCGCGGGGTTGTTGACACGGATGTTATCGCCGGCAGCCGCCTCGGCCGACACCTCGCCCCCCGGCGCAACGAGCGGACGACTCGTGCCGCGAGTGTGCAGTCGGCCGTTAAAGAGCAGCGCGGCGCGCTGACCCGCGGAGGACAACCGGTTGAACGTACCCGGCTCGAGCAGCCATGCTTTCTCAGGTTCGGGCTTTGCAGAAAGCCGCTGGCTGTCCGCCGATTGTCCGTCGAACCCGCCGTCCTCCTCGTCGAACTGATCTTCGAAGCTCAGCAAACGCTCATGTGTGTCAGGGTCAAACCCGAACGGCATCACGAAACGTCCCCGGTCCGGCGGCGCGTCGGATGCTGAAGATGAGTCGGCGCGAGTGAAAGTTGACGCGACAGCAAATGCCACGATCAAGCTGAGTGCAAGCGATCGAATGCGATATGAACTCATGGTGCCTCCGAATGTCTTCGAGTATTCGTTGATTGGAGCGAGGGCCTCACACTCTCGTTCCCTACATCACAATGGCGGAAAACGGGCCCGTGCAATTCAGAAATTTCAACTCGCCGCTGCGAGTTAGTTGCACTTTATTCAATATTGGGAGAAAGTCAAGGATATCTTCCAGGAAATCCGACTAAGATGCCCGCTCAAACCCGCCAGCACATCATAGCCGCTCGCAGGATTGCAAGATGTGACGTCGGTCACGCGATGTTGTCACGATCGTCGCGATTCTCCAACAGTAAACGACAACGGACCGATTGCTTGAGTCGGCCAATACTTTGCCACTGATCCGCCGCTGCCCCTCATGACAATCCGTCGGTTCTCGGCTATTGTTCTTCGGCTGTTGCCCGCCATATTGAGGGAGGTGTCTATGCGGCTCGGACTGAATTTCGGTTATTGGGGCTCTGGTCCCTGGGACGGCGTTGCCATCGCGCGCGAGGCTGAACGTCTCGGCTATCACTCGCTGTGGACCGCCGAAGCGTACGGCTCGGATGCAGTAACTCCGCTCGTCTGGTTAGCGGCTCACACCGAGCGGATAAAAGTCGGCACGGCAATCATGCAGATGCCCGCGCGTACCCCGGCGATGACCGCGATGACTGCGGCGACGATCGATCTTTTGACCGGCGGCCGTTTCATGTTGGGCATCGGTGCAAGCGGCCCGCAAGTAGTCGAGGGCTGGCACGGCGTCGTCTACGGCAAGCTGCTTACGAGAACGCGCGAGTACGTCGAGATCATCCGCACCATCCTGAAGCGCGAGCAGCCGCTCGAACATCACGGCGAGTACTACGATATACCCGTGCGCGGCGGAACGGGGTTGGGCAAGCCGCTCAAGCTCATCGTTCATCCGCTGCGTTCTAGTATTCCGATCTACGTTGCCGCGATAGGCCCGAAGAACGTCGCGCTTGCGGCAGAGATTGCCGATGGCTGGTTGCCGGTATTTTTCTCGCCTTATCGAGCCGGGGTGTTTCGCGCGTCGCTCGATGAAGGCTTCGCGCGCAGAAGCGACGGAAAAACTCTCGCCGATTTCGACATCGCGCCGACGGTCAGCGTCGTTGTCGGCGATGACGTCGATGCTTGCCGAATGCAGATCAAGCTGAACCTCGCGCTGTACGTTGGCGGGATGGGAGCGCGCGGTAAGAATTTCTACAACGATCTCGCGTGTCGCTATGGTTACGAAGATGCCGCAAAGAAGATTCAGGATCTTTATCTTGAAGGCAAGAAGAACGAAGCCATAGCTTCCGTACCTGATGAGCTTGTTGACGAGATCGCGCTGTGCGGCCCGCGCGAGCGAATCAAAGATCAACTCGCCGCCTGGCGCGAAGCGGGCGTCACGACGCTGATCTGCGGGGCGAACAGCATCGAAGCGATTCGCGCGCTGGCTGAAATCGCAGCTTGATCAATTCGATTTTATCCCGAATCTACGCGCGCCGATTGGCCCGATCTGGCTTTCATCTGAACACTTGTTACACTCATGAACTGAGGCTGCCGTTGCAGCCTTCCGCGGCGTCGCAACTGTTCAAAAGAGGGCCGTTTGCTTGACACTTTTTTCAACGGCGTGTTAGCTTTCGTGGCTTGAACTCGCGGTAATTTTCTCGCAATGGGGTGCATGCTTTGGTTCCCGTGTTGGTACAGATGCCGGTTCCGATAATACCGGCCTTCGCCGAGGGCGGGGGCAACATTATAAGCCCTGACGGCTCGCTGGTTTTTGTACTCGTCCTCTTCCTCGTTTTCGTTTTTGTGCTGAACAGGATTCTCTTCAAGCCGATCAGCCGAGTCCTTGATGAGCGGCAGACCCTGATCGAGGGCTCGGCCAACGAAGCTCGGGCGGCGCGGCAGCGTTATGAAGGGAAGCTCGCGGACTATGAAGCGACCATCCGGCAGACGCGTGCTGAAAGTTACAGACGCCTGGAGCAAGAGCGGGCCGCTGCGCTGGAGGAACGACGCCGTTTGATCAACGAGGCAAAGCAACAAGCACACGAGCAGATTGGACACGCCAGGCTCGAGATCGGCCAACAAGTAGGGCACGCGCGGACGGCGCTTGAGTCTGAAGCGCGTCAGATCGCTGAGCGCATATCGCGCACCGTCCTGGGGCGCACAGTGGGAGGTGGAGCCGATTGATAGTTGATTTGTTCATCCGACCGGCTCTGTTTGCGGCGGCTGAGCAGGCGGAAGCGACCGGCCTCTTTCGCAATCCGACGCTCTGGAGGGTGATTAATCTTTTAGTATTCGTAATCATTCTCGTCTACATCCTTCGGAGCAAAGTGCGGATCGGTCAGGTCTTCGATAACCGCGCTGCGTCAATCGTCAAGCAGCTCGAACAGGCCAGGCGCGACAAGCAAGAAGCGCAGGCGCGGCTTGCCGAGCTTGAGGCTCGTCTCGGGCGGCTCGACCAGGAGGTCTCAGAGATTCGCGCCGAGACCGAACGTGAGAGCGCGCGTGAAGCTGAGCGCATTCGGCAAGCTGCCGCCGCGGATGCCGAAAAGATTCGACTGTCGGCCCAGCGCGAAATCGAAGGCTCGATGAAATCAGCTCGCACTGAGCTCCAGGCTTTTGTCGCCGAGCAATCGGTGACGCTTGCCGAAGGAATCATTCGCCGCGAGATTCGCCCCGAGGACAACACGCGAATGCTTAACGAGTTCATCGATGACTTGAGCGAGGTGAGCAGATGAGCGTGGCAACGGTTGCTCGTCGATACGCGGAAGCGATGGTTGACGTCGCGATAGCGCACAACGAAGTGGAGTCGATCGACAACGAGCTGCGTGTCTTCGCGGAGACAATGAAGGCGAGCCGCGAGCTTCACGATGTGTTTGCCAGCCCGATCGTCTCTCACACCGACAAGCTCAGCTTGCTGGACGCGCTCATCGCCCGGCTGAACACCGGCCAGATGACTGCCAATCTGCTGCGCACGATGTTAAAACATCATCGCTTGCATTATGTTGCCGAAGTGTACGATCAGTTCCGCCGCAAGATGAACGAACGCAAAGGGCTGATCGTCGCGGAGGTGGCTACGGCTGCGGAGGTTGGCGCTTCTGAACAGGCAAGACTGGGCCGCACTATCGAACAAATGACCGGCAAGCAGGTCGAGTTCAAGTTCAAGACCGACCCTTCGCTGATCGGAGGAGTGGTCACTCGGATCGGTTCTATTGTTTATGACGGCTCCGTGCGAACGCAGCTCCAGGCAATCAAGGAGCGGTTGAAACGGGGCGAGAGTGCGATCTGAAATTTGAGATTTGAGATTCGCGGGAGAGGACAATGGAAGCAATTAGAGCGGACGAAATAAGCAAGATCATACGCCAGCAAATAGAGGGCTACGACACAAAGGTCGAGATCAGCGAAGTAGGCACGGTGATCCAAACCGGCGACGGAATCGCCGAGATATACGGGCTCGAGCGTGTGATGGCCGGCGAGCTGCTCGACCTGCCTCACGAAGTCGCGGGCATCGCGCTCAATCTCGAGGAAGACAAAGTCGGCGCGGTGTTGTTCGGCGATTACGAGAAAATCAAGGAAGGCGATGAGGTTCGGCGCACGAAGCGAATCATGTCAGTGCCCGTTGGCGAGGCAATAATCGGGCGCGTTCTGGATCCGCTTGGCAGACCGCTTGATGGCCGAGGCCCTATCGACACCGACCAGTTCCTGGCACTCGAACGCATCGCGCCGGGCGTGATGGACCGCCAGCCGGTGCGCGAGCCGATGCTCACCGGATTGAAGGCGATTGACTCGATGGTTCCGATCGGGCGCGGTCAGCGCGAGTTGATCATCGGCGACCGGCAGACGGGTAAGACTGCGGTTGCGCTTGACGCAATTATCAATTCCAAAGGCAAAGATCTTATCTGCATTTATGTCGCGATCGGCCAGAAGGAATCGACGGTCGCTCAAGTGAAGAAGACCCTCGAAGACTACGGCGCGGATTCGTACACGGTGATCGTTGACGCGTCGGCGTCGAGTCCTGCGGCTATGCAGTACATCGCGCCCTACGCCGGATGTGCGATGGGCGAATTCTTCCGGGACCGAGGCCAGCACGTGCTGTGCATCTACGACGATCTCTCGAAGCACGCGTGGGCTTATCGAGCCATTTCGCTTCTGTTGAAACGCCCGCCGGGTCGCGAAGCCTATCCGGGCGACGTGTTCTACTTGCACTCGCGACTGCTTGAGCGAGCCGCAAAGCTCTCGGATCAGCTCGGAGGTGGAAGCTTGACCGCGCTTCCGATTATCGAAACTCAAGCCGGTGACATCTCGGCGTACATTCCGACTAACGTAATCTCGATAACCGATGGACAGATATTCCT
>JADGNW010000389.1 GCA_017883315.1 Blastocatellia bacterium
GCGTTTTGGACATAGCAACCTCACCGTTCACTCATCAAGGTAATCGCGGCCACGATGATAACACACAAAGATTGTTGGGATGCGACCGCGCAAAGAGGACGCTGCCGATTTCGGTTGTGCTGTTGTGTGAACGAGGTGGCAGCATGCCGAAGCGGGTTGCAATACTCCGAGAGCCCCTGTTCATGCCCAGAAACCGGGAACTAAACTCGGCGGATAATAGTTTAAGAATTAATCCCAAGAGTATTACGAGGCGGCGACACCACAAACTCGGAGGCTTTGCCAATGGAGACTCTGTTCAAGGACGCGCGCTACGGGCTTCGAATGCTGCTCAAGAGCCCGGGATTCACGATCGTCGCGTTGCTCTCGTTAGCGCTGGGCATCGGCGCCAACACCGCGATATTCAGCATGGTCAGCGGGTTCCTGTTTGCGCCGCTTCCTGTTGAACAACCCGGGCAACTCGTCTCGATCTTCACTACTGACACGAAGAACCCGGGACCGCTGCCGACTTCTCATCTCAACTACATCGACTATCGCGACAAGAACGAAGCCTTCTCAGACCTTCTCGCTTATACATTCGCGGGCGCGAGTCTGAGCGGAGCCAGCGGTGAATCGAAACAGCTCACGGCGCTGGTAGTCTCCGGGAACTACTTCGATGTGTTAGGCGTGAAGGCGCAACTGGGCCGCACCTTTCTGCCCGATGAAGACAAGACGCCCGGCACGCACCCGGTCGTCGTATTGAGCTACGGTTCCTGGCAGCGCGACTTCGGCGGCGATCCCTCGATCATCAACAAAACGATCTCGCTGAATCGCCACGATTACTCCGTAGTCGGAATTACACCAAAGGACTTCACCGGAACGGATCTCGGCGGCGGACCCGATCTGTGGGTGCCGATGATGATGCACGATCAGGTTCAACCGGGATTCGATTGGTACAACACCCGCCGAGGATTGTTTCTGTTTATGATCGGGCGTCTCAAAGGCGGCTTGAATGTTACGCAAGCCCAGGCGTCGATGACCGCGCTCGGCTCGCAGCTCGAGGAGGAGTATCGCAAGGACAATGAAGGACGTAACGTCAGGCTCATTCCGTTGCTGACCGCTCGCAAGGACCCAACCGGAGACGGACAGGTTGCGTTGACGACGAACGCGTTGATGGGAGTCGCCGGTATTGTTCTTCTGATCGCCTGCGCTAACGTGACCAACTTGCTTCTGGCGCGCGCAACACGACGCAAGAGAGAAATTGCCATTCGCCTGGCGATGGGAGCCGGCCGCTGGCGACTGATCAGACAGTTGATGACTGAAAGCTTGCTTTTGTCTCTAACCGGGGGCGCGATAGGTTTGCTGGTTGCTGTTTGGTCAAAGGACGTCCTGCGCTCGCTGATTCCATTCGGCTTCGGACCAAACCAGCAAGAGGCCGGCATCGATCCGCGAGTGATCATCTTCGCGCTGATTATTTCGATCCTTAGCGGTGTTTTGTTTGGGCTAGCGCCCGCGCTGCAAGCTTCAAAGTCGGATCTTGTGCCGACGTTGAAGGGCGAGATCACTATGCCAGTCGGCTCGCGCGGATTCAGATTCAATCTGCGGAAGGCGCTGGTCGTCTTTCAAGTCGGGCTTTCGTTGTTCGCTCTGATCACGGCAGGATTGTTTGTGCGGAGCTTGCAAAAAGCGCAGTCGGTGAACCCGGGCTTCAACGTGAACAACGTGGTGCTGATGGCGTTCAACCTCGGACTCGAAGGCTACACCGAAGCTCAGGGCAAGAACTTTCATCAACAGGTCGTCGATCGAATTCGCGCGCTTCCGGGCGTGGTCAACGCTACGGTCGCGCGAGATCGCCCGTTTGGCGGCGGGTTCGCGAGAAGCGTTTTTCTCGAGGGTCAGGAGCCCACGCCCGGCGGACGCGGCGTGCTGGTGCAGACGAACAATATCGCGCTGAAATTCTTTGACACGCTCGGCATCCCCCTGATGCGCGGGCGAGACTTCACTGAGACCGACTCACAGCAAGCGCCGAAGGTGCTGATCATCAACGAAGCGATGGCAAATCGCTTTTGGGCGGACCAGGATCCGATTGGCAAGCGGCTAAAGCTGTTCGGCGATCAAGATTACCGAGAAGTCGTGGGTATCGTTGCCGACAGCAAATACAACAGCCTCACCGAACCTCGCAGGCCGTTCCTGTACATTCCGCTGCTGCAGGAGTACGCGCCGCAAGTCAATCTGCACGTGCGCACTTCGGCGGATCCCAAAGGCATTGTCGCGGCGCTGCGCAGCGAAGTTCAGTCGATCGACCCAAGCCTCTCGGTGCTCAACGTCCAGACGTTGAGCGAACGCGTTGATAACTCTTTGGGTGGCGAGCGGACGCAAGCGACGCTGCTCGGATCAACCGGAGTGCTGGCGCTGCTGCTCGCGGCGGTCGGATTGTATGGCGTGATGTCCTACTCGGTAGCCCAACGCACTCGGGAGATCGGCATACGAATGGCTCTGGGTGCGGGCCGAGGAAATGTGATGGGCCTCGTGCTCAAGCAAGGCGTGACGCTCGTCTCAGCAGGTGTTGTGCTTGGACTCGCCGCCGCGTTCGGGATGACTCGTCTGATCGCAAGTCTGCTCTTCGGAGTGAGCGCGGTTGACCCGCTGACATTCATCGGGACATCCGTGATATTGCTGGCGGTCTCTCTGTTGGCGAGCTACATTCCGGCGCGCCGCGCTACGA
>JADGNW010000390.1 GCA_017883315.1 Blastocatellia bacterium
AGAAAGTCGCAAAACTTCTGGTTGACCATCAGCACTTTGCCATTGCGAGTTGCCTGAACCATTCCGATGGCGGCCTGTTCGAACGTGGCTCGGAACCTTTGCTCACTTTCCTGAAGCGCCTCCACGGCTTGCTTCTGTTCCGTGATATCGGCAATTACCGCCATTGTGCCGGTGGAGGTTCCCTTGCCATTGCGAATCGCTGCTGTCGAGAGGCTGATGTTGATAAGCGACCCATCCTTCTTCAAACGAACCTTCTCTCGCGCCGTGAAGCCCGAGCATAGCGCGGCCTGCTTCAGGGAAGTGTGATACTCGTCGACTTGGTCCTCGGGTACTATGGGATTGGGCCCGCCAATGACTTCGTTTGCGCCCCAACCGAATATGCGCTCGGCGGCAGGGTTCCATGTTTTGATATTGCCACCCGTGTCGACTGCGATAATGGCAAGCGGCGAAGCCTGAATCATAGCCTTCAGTGTTTCGCTCGTCTCTGCCAGCCGCTGACGCGCTCGATGGCTTTCCGCAGTGAGGATGCTGATCATCAGTGCCACAGGAAGAAACACAAAAAGCGGTACCGCATCCTCTGGGTTTTGAAGCCCTAGTGTGTGAAACGGGGGTATGAAAAAGTAGTCGCTTAGAGTAACGCCTAAGATAGCAGCCACCAATCCCGGACCGTGGCCACCGCGCCACGCGCTGAGCATCACCGCCAGGATGAAGAACAGGAAAATGCTCCGTTGCATCAGCGGCCACAGCGACCATGTAAGCAATGCGGCAGCGATGACCGACAGCACAGCGATGGAATAGCGTAATAGTGAGGATAGAAATGGTTGCCACATACTTCACGCTCCTGCTCGAAGTATTGAGACTCTGAGGCTGTGTTTCCGCGCGAGGGGAAAATCATGCACGGATCGAGTTGCCGCCAAAGTTGACAATCGAGCCGCCTGGGGATGCGGCCCACCGGGGCATGGAGGCGAGGGAAGTGAAACGTTCGACTCGAAGCCCGGCTTAGCCACTGACAAGTGTAGACTACTCGGGTTGGGGGTTCAATAGGTTTGCCTACTAAGGTCACGGCCCCCAGGGACTGCCGTCACATCAAGCGTGTGATGGCTGACGCGGACCACTCTCTCACCGTATGCTAACTCGACCTCGAAGAAGTTGGGCGGAAACAAGATCAAACATCATTACGCGCCAAAGCAATCAAGGCGCGATCGTCCGGTAAGACATCTTCTAGCTATGCAACGAGCAAGAGAGTTGTGTATGATGTGGTACCTCGTTAACCGCACGAATCCCCCGCGACACTGAAGTCTTCGCGTCACGCATTACCAACGATGGGAATTCTCATGCAGATAGACCTTGTGAACGTATTCAAACGCCAGTCGATGGTTGCCGGCGTCGTCGCGTTTCTCGTCGGCTTGATAGTGTTACTCAGTTGGGCGTTTGACATTGGCTCAATCAAGACTGTCTTTCCGAGCACGGGTGCGATGAAAGCCAACACGGCCGCGTGCTTTGTCCTATTGGGCGCATCGCTTTTCATACTGCGAGAAGAATCGCGCAGCCGGAAGGTTCGCTGGCTTGGATATGCCTGCGCCGGCCTGGTGGTGGTGATTGCAACGTTGACGCTGATCGAGTATGTCACGCGTTGGGATCTTCGGATTGACCAGTTGTTGTTCGAGGATCGCTCCGACCTCGCGTCGACGTTTCCACCTGGGCGAATGGCGCTTGGGACGGCGATTAACTTCCTGATGCTGGGAATCGCCCTTGTATTGCTCGGAGCCCGACGGGCGTTTGGTCTCATGCAGGAGCTTGTTTTGCTAGCGCTCTTATACTCGACGTTGACTCTGGTCGGCTACCTCTACGGCGCAAGCTCTCTCTACAACATCCTGCCTCACGTTGCCATCGCATTGCACACAACTTCAACATTGTTAGTGCTGTGTTTGGGCATTCTATGGGCGCGGCCTGAGCACGGCTTGATGGCGACGCTTGTGAGCCGGAGCGTGGCCGGAGTCATGTTGCGGCGACTGTTGCCGGCGGCGGTCTGTCTGCCCATCGTAATAGGCTGGTTGAGGCTGGCGGGACAGCGGGCCGGTTACTACGAAACAGAGTTTGGCCTTGCTCTCTTCGCGCTCTCGAACGTCATCATCTTCGCCTCCCTAACGTGGCTGACAGCGAGACTCGTTCACCGGCTTGACACCGAACGCACCGCCGTCGAGATTGCGCTCCGCGAGGCTCACGAAGGATTGGAGGCGCGCGTCAAAGAGAGAACGGCCGAGTTGGAAGCCAGCAATGATCGGCTCTCGTTTGAGATGGCTGAGCGCGCGAGGGCTGAAGAAGCGCTGCGCAAAAGCGAGGAGCGCATTCGCCAGACGCAGAAGTTGGAAGCGGTGGGCCGTCTGGCGGGCGGAATCGCTCACCAGTTCAACAACCTGATGACAGTCGTCATGGGTTACAGCCAGTTGCTGCTAATGCGGAAGGTCGACAGTGACCCCGATTTCGCCAAGCTCGAAGAGATAAGAAAAGCAGGGCAGCGCGCGGCGGCGCTGACAAACCAGTTGCTCACGTTCAGCCAGAGGCAAGTGCAACGGCCGACGATCGTCGACCTGAATCACGTGGTCGTGAGCTCGGACGAGATGCTCAGAGGCATACTCGGCGATCATATGAGCCTGGAAACTTCGTTGGAGCCCTCTCTTGGTAAGGTGATTGCCGACCGCGGGCAACTGGAACAGATCTTGATTAATCTGGCACTCAACGGACGCGACGCCATGCAACCGGGCGGCTTGTTCACTATTGAAACTGCGAATGTCAGCGTCGACGCCGGCAGCGCGACTAAGAGCATCGAGCCGGGCAATTACGTCTTGCTTTCGACTAGCGATAATGGAAGTGGGATGGATGCTGAAACTCAATCAAGAATATTCGAACCGTTCTTTACAACCAAAGAGGAAGGGCAGGGAACAGGCCTCGGACTCGCAGTTATCGATGGGATAGTAAGACAGAGCGGTGGGCACGTGGAGGTCGTGAGTGCGCCAGGCAAAGGAGCCACGTTCAACGTGTATCTGCCGCGCTTCGATAAGTCCGATAAAGTCCTATAAGTCCTATAAGGCGTATATAATCACACAAAATGTAGCTCGACCGGTCGCGGAATGACTCCTGCTTCGTGACCGCGTTCAAGTAATAACCTCACAGCTTCGCGGCCGCGGTCGCCATAGTCGATCGTGTAGTCGTTCACGTACATCCCGACAAACTTGTCGGTGAGCGTCTCTGCCATCCCGCGGCCGTATTTCATCGAGTGGCGCACGGCGACTTCGCGATTCTGCAAACCGTATTCGATCGATTCGCGCAAGAGTCTCGATACTCTTGCAATCAAGTCGGGACCAAGCGACTTCTTGATAGCATTACCGCCAAGCGGAAGAGGCAGGCCCGTCTCCGACATCCACCATTCGCCAAGGTCGATCACTTTGTTGAAGCCTCGCGCTGAGTAGGTCAACTGGCCTTCGTGAATCAACAAACCGGCATCTACATCGCCGCGCTCGACCGCGTCCATGATTTGATCGAACGGAACGACTACTATCTTCGGGTCGCCGATGCAAAGCCGCAGAGCGAGATAAGCCGTCGTCATCAACCCCGGCACCGCTATCGTTGCGCCGCGCAGATCATCGAGACTCATCGGCGCGCGCGAGATGACCAGCGGGCCGTAGTTGTCACCCATCGAAGCTCCCGACGTCAGCAACGCGTACTGGTCCAACACGTAGGCGTAAGCATGAATCGAGACGGCGGTCACATCGAGTTCGGCATTCATCGCCCGGCGATTGAGCGTTTCGATGTCCTGGATGACGTGTGTGAAAGTCAATCCGCCGGTCTCGATCTTATCGGCCGCCAGCGCGTAAAACATGAACGCGTCGTCGGGATCGGGGCTGTGTCCTAAAGTTATCTCTGTCGTTTTCATGTGGTTCAAATCGTATTCATCGTGGCGTATCTGATTCTCAATGGTAAGTCAGTTAGCAAGATGCGACGAGGTAGCCGCTAGATGCCGAGCTCGGTCTTAACTTCTTCGAGGGACACAGAAGGCTCACCCGCGCTCTCTTGTTTCGCAGCGCGGAGGTCGCGTAGGTCCTCAAGATCGGCAAGTAGTTCTTGAAGAGCGATGAACTCCTCATAAGGCAACACGACAAACTCTTTCTTTCCGTTCTTGGCCAATATCTCGGGGTGTAACGAAATCATCTCGCTGTGTACCTCATCTCTTAGTAAGCATCCTTTCGATGCTTGATGCGATAAATCAGAATCTTCTCGTCCTCCACTTCAAATAATACCCGGTAGTCCCCGACACGCAAACGGTACTCAGGAGAAAAATTAGTCAGCCGTTTTACATCGCCGCTGAGCCCGTTCTTCATCGCCTCGATCCTTGCTACTATGCGACGGCGGTCTTCGGCTGGATGGCCTTCAAATCCTTAACAGAGCGCTGCTTGAATTCGATTTCGTATTTCACAGATTAAGAGGAACGTCTATTCAAGATGCTCTCTTGCAAAGTCAGTTTAGAGTATATCAACCTTTGACGCTCAGGCAATCTGTGGAACAATGGAAACATCATGACAACGATTGAACGAGTCAACGCGCGGGAGATTCTGGATTCTCGCGGCAACCCAACCATAGAAGCAGAGGTTACGCTGGCGAGCGGGATCATCGGACGCGCGGCTGTTCCCTCAGGCGCATCCACCGGTGAGAACGAAGCTCTCGAGCTGCGTGACGCCGATAAGAAACGTTACGGGGGGAAAGGCGTCCTCAAAGCAGTCGCCAACGTCAACGGCCCAATCTCGAAAGCGATCATCGGCCGCGATGCGCTCATGCAGTCCGACGTCGACCTGGCGATGCTTGCGGCTGACGCGACACCGAACAAACGCAAGCTCGGCGCGAACGCGATATTGGCGGTATCGCTGGCGACTGCGCGCGCGGCTGCCGATGCGTTGGAGCTTCCACTCTATTCGTATCTTGGCGGCGTTGGCGCGCGCACGTTGCCGGTTCCAATGATGAACGTGTTGAACGGGGGCGCTCACGCGGACAACAACGTAGACTTTCAGGAATTCATGATCGTGCCCGGCGGCTTGCCGTCGTTCGCTGAAGCGCTGCGTGCAGGAGCCGAGGTGTTCCACTCTCTTAAAGCCGTGCTCAAGAAGCGAGGTCATTCAACATCGGTCGGCGACGAAGGCGGATTCGCGCCTAACCTGAAGTCGAACGACGAAGCCATCGACGCAATACTCGAAGCCATCAATCAAGCCGGCTACAAGGCGGGCGAGCAAATCGCGCTCGCGCTCGATCCGGCTTCGAGTGAGTTCTATGAGAAAGGCCTATACCTGTTCAAAAAGACCGGCGCGCGGATGAGCTCGGATGAGATGGTGGGGCTCTACACGAGCTGGGTCGATCAGTATCCCATCATCTCGATCGAAGACGGGCTCGCCGAGTCTGACTGGACAGGCTGGGCGACGCTTACGCAAGAGCTGGGCGGTCGGGTTCAGCTTGTCGGCGATGATAATTTCGTCACAAACATCGAGTACCTCGCGCGCGGCATTCGCGAAAAAGTAGCGAATTCGATTTTGATCAAGGTGAATCAGATCGGTACGCTTACTGAGACGCTGGATACAATCGAGTTGGCCAAGACTCATGGCTACACGTGCGTGATCTCGCATCGCTCGGGTGAAACCGAAGACACGTTTATCGCCGATCTGGCCGTCGCTACGAACGC
>JADGNW010000391.1 GCA_017883315.1 Blastocatellia bacterium
CTTTCGTTATCGGTAGTGTGGGCGATCTACGGCGGAGCGATGCTGACGGTGGGAATCGCGCGCCGCAGCAAGCTGCTTCGCGTGATGGCGTTGTTGCTGCTGGGGCTGACGATCTTCAAGGTCTTTCTGTTCGACCTCTCGTCGCTCGAGAAGCTCTACAGAATCATTTCGTTCATCGTGCTGGGAGCGATTCTGCTTGCGGTGTCGTTCTTGTATCAGCGCTACCGTCAACGGATGACGGAGTTGATCGTGGGGGACGGGCACGCGGAAACACCGGTCGGTTCCGAGTCGGAATGATTGACATCCGGCCGATGAGAACAAATGAAAATCTGGTGCTCCGGCTGTTTGCTACGCCCACGGATGAACTGGCGAGCGTCACTTTCAGCGGAATCCAGAGCGAAAGGAAGAAACCATGAGTGAAGTAGGTGTCGATCCCTCAACCTCCCCTTTTCTCTCTGCTGAAGACGTTAGGCGAGCTGCAACCGCGAACGTACTCTCGCGAGACGACGCCGAGCGACTTTTGCAATGGGCTCAAGATCAACGAACGGACCTTTCCGCGGCAACTGCCGATGCTGCGATTCGAGCCGTCGAGCAGAACAAGGGGTTCAATCTTGTAACTGTCGCGTACTACTTCGGCGCGATGCTGATCATCTCGGCGTGCGCGTGGTTCCTCGGCGAGAACTGGAACGCGCTGGGCTCGAAGGGGATTCTCATAACTTCGTTGATCTATGCTGCCATAACGGCGTTGGCCGGTGCGTGGCTGCGAAGGAAAGGCTACTTGATCGGCGGTGGGTTGTTGATCACGGTCGCTGTGAGCCTTGCTCCTCTGGTCGTCTACGCTATTGAAGCCATGTTTGGCGTCTGGCCCGTGGATCAACCCGGGGCCTATGGGGACTACTATCCGGGTATTCACGGCTGGTGGATGGTCATGGAGGTCACCACGGCCGCTCTTGGAGCTATCGCGTTTCGATTTGTGCGATTTGGTTTTCTGACTGCCCCGATATCGATCTCGTTTTGGTTTCTATCAATGGACGCGGCTGCGTGGTATCGGGGCGAGCACCATCTGGCCGTGTCGGCGGGCAAGTGGGTCAGCGTCGGCGTTGGGCTGCTAATCCTGTTGGTTGGCTTCGGACTGGATAAGACCTTGCTCAAGCAAAACAAGCCAAAGACGGAGGACGTCGTATTTTGGTGCTACCTGTTTGGTCTGATGGCATTTTGGGGCGGGCTCAGTTCGATGAACAGCACGTCGGAAGTGGGTAGCGCGATCTACGCGGCGATCAATCTAGGATTAATCGGATTAGCCGTCAAGCTTCGACGCGTGACATTCCTCCTCTTCGGCGCGGTGGGCGTTTATATTTATCTTGCACACCTGGCTTACAAAGTGTTTAAGGACTCGACCTTGTTTCCCTTCATCCTTGCGTTTCTGGGATTGAGTTTAATCCTGGCGACAGTCTGGGCTCAACGCCGCTTCCTCCGCTTCGCGCGTTGAACATAAGCAGACGATCAACTTGATTAAAGATGCGCCCCAGAACGAACATCCGGCTAAGCGCATTCGAATAATGCTGCTTGGCGGCCTGACACTTGCAGCCATCATCGCGATCGCGTTTGTCCCGCGAATTCCACAGAGTGAGGCCTATCATGAGTTCGCCGATCAGCGCTCGCTGCTCGGAGTTCGCAACTTCCTCGACGTCATATCCAACTTGGCGTTCTTGTTCGTTGGAATCTCAGGGTTGCTCCTAGTCGCGCGGCCGAATTCGCGAAGCCGGTTTCTTCAGCAGTCCGAGCGCTGGCCCTACGTCAGTTGTTTTCTCGGAGTCACGCTCACGTGCTTTGGGTCGGCCTACTATCATCTATCGCCGAACAATGACCGGCTCATGTGGGACCGTCTTCCGATGACCATCGCGTTTATGTCTTTGCTTGCGGCTGTGATTACCGAGCGCATCAATCTCAAGGCTGGCCTGGCGTTGCATCTGCCTCTGCTGTTGCTCGGCTCCGCGAGCGTGATCTATTGGCATCTGAGTGAACAAAGCGGGAACGGAGATCTGCGTCCATACATTCTCGTTCAGTACTGTTCGGCGGTTGTCGGAGTGCTCATCGTCGTAATGTTTTCGCCGAGATACACCGGAACCGGAAAACTGCTGGCAGCACTGATCCTCTATGTCCTTGCCAAAGTCTTTGAGTCTCTGGACTCACGGATCTTCGGTCTGGGCCGAATCGTAAGCGGGCACACCCTGAAGCACCTGGCTGCTGCTCTGGCTGTCTGGTTCATATTGCGTATGCTGAAAGATCGAACACCTGCAGCCTTCGCATTGGCATCGCGGCCTGGGAGCGCAGGCATCCTGCCTGCGTCTTAGTCGCCCATCGATATGCAGGCCCCTAGCAAGGTGTGGATGCCTGTTGCGCTCTCGCCTCGCTGTGCACATAATAGCCGCGTGGTTCGCCAGCGAATCTCTCTCGGACGCGCCTCTTTTTGACTCTCTTTGCGCGCTCGCCCACGTTCGCTGCATACTTCGTTCAGGGAGAACAAACCAATGAGTACTAATCCACTGATTGAACTCGCGAAACTTGGCCAGTCGATCTGGAACGACAACATCGAGCGCAAGCTGATCACCTCGGGTGAATTGAAGCGGCTCATCGACGAAGACGGCTTGAGCGGCGTTACTTCAAACCCCGCGATCTTCGAGAAGGCGATCGCCGGTTCTGATCTGTACGCGGATCAGTTGCGCGGTCTCGCTGAAAAGGGCGCCAGCGCGCAGGAGATCTACGAAGCGCTTGCCATCACTGACATACAAATGACCGCCGATGTGCTCGCGGACGTTTACGACAAGTCGGGCGGCGCCGATGGATTCGTGAGCCTGGAATGCAGTCCGCTGCTGGCGAACGAGACCGAAGCGACGATTGAAGAGGCGCGCCGTCTCTGGGGACTGCTGGGCCGCAAGAACGTGATGATCAAGATTCCCGGCACTGAGGCCGGAATGCCCGCCATCGAGCAATGCATCTACGAAGGCATCAACATCAACATCACTCTGTTGTTCTCGCTTCACGCATACGAACAAACCATGGAAGCTTACATACGCGGGCTCGAGCGTCGCGCCGCCGAGAACAAACCGGTCAATAATATCTCTTCAGTCGCAAGCTTCTTTGTCAGCCGTATCGACACGGCGATCGACAAAGAGATCGAGCAGCGCATAAGCAACGGCTCCAGTGAAGAAGAGAAAGCAAAGCTGCGGCCGCTGCTCGGCCGCGTCGCAGTTGCCAACGCCAAGATGGCTTATCAGAAATACAAAAAGGTTTTCCACGGCGAGCGATTCGCCGCGCTAAAACAAGAGGGCGCGCAGGTGCAGCGTCCGTTGTGGGCTTCGACGTCGACGAAGAACCCGGCGTATCCCGACGTCTATTACATCGAAGCGCTGATCGGTCCTGAGACGGTTGACACTATGCCGCCCGCAACCATCGTTGCGTTCCGCGACCACGGCAACCCGCGCGTAACGATAGAGGATGATCTCGACAGGGAGCGCGCGGTGCTGGCGCGGCTTGAAGAAGTTGGCATCAGTCTGGATCAGGTGACCTCTCACGTATTGGCCGACGGCGTCAGGTTGTTCGTGGAACCGTTCGACAAGCTGCTCAAGACGATCGAGTCTCGGGCGAACGATAATCGGAATCGCCCGCGGTCGAGCGGCGTCGCAACGGACTAAAGTCAGAGGCCAGAAGTCAGAGGTCAGAGATCAGAAGTCAGAGCTTGGAAGTCGAAGTCGTGTCGAAGATCAGACGTCTGACCTCTGACTTCTGACCTCTGACTTTTGACTTCTGACTGGAGAATTAATGCCCGCATTTTCACGAGCGGTAAACGTAGAAATGGATTGGGTCGACTCGGCGAGCTTCGAGATTCGCGGCACGCTCAACGACAACGTTCATTCGCTCGCCGCGCGATTCGTCGTAAGCTTTCCCGACTTCACAATACGTGAAGCGACCGGCGACATCACGGCGATGCCGTATCCCGGTTACTGCCAGGGCTCGCTTGCAGCGCTCGATCGCTTCGTCGGCGAGCGGATCGGGCGCGGCTTTCGACGTCGAGCCGGCGAGATCGTAGGCGGAGCCGCGAGCTGCAATCATCTTCACACGCTCGTGACCAACATGGCCGCGTGCGCGTTTCAGATGAATTACGTCGCGGCGAAGCAAAGGCCTGAAGCCGCAGCCGCGATGCGCGAGGTCCGAGACGACGCCCGGCTCCGTCGCGAGATGGTGTTGGGCTGGATGCCTCAGTTGCGCAATTCGTGTTTTGTCTTTAGCGAAGCCGCCGATCCACTTTTCCAACTGACAATCGAAAAGAAAGATGACAGCTCGTCTTTGAGCCTCAATGAGGATTGATCTATGGGGAAATACTTTGAAGATTTCCAGGCTGGCGAGGAATCGATGACCGCGGGCCGAACCGTCACCGAGAC
>JADGNW010000064.1 GCA_017883315.1 Blastocatellia bacterium
ACCGCTGTGCCATCGTCGAGTTTGTACCATCCAGCCCTTGTTTCATTCTGTGCTGCAGGGACAAGCGGTTTGCCATCGACCAGTACCTGCCGAATCGACGATGCTGACTTGACTGCAAAGACCAGGCTGCGCGGTCCTGGATTGTAACTCCCTTCGGGCGCGTTGAGGTTAATCTGAAACCCATTGCCGGATTTAGAAACTGATACTTGCGTGCGACGAAATGCACCTTGCTTGTAAGCCGGACTCACCCCGTCATCTTCGTAAAGCGCCGTCGAAGCCTGGCCGTTGTCATCCGGATAAATCACGAAAGTCATCGGGTCGGCCGGTTTCTCGCCCACGTAATTCATCTCAGGCCCCATTGGAATTATCGCCCCGGCCCTGACAAACATCGGCACAGTTTCGAGGGGCGCTTCTACGCGAGTCATCGTGCCGCCGGTTATCCGCCTGCCTGTCCAGTAGTCTATCCATGTGCCTTGCGGGAAATACACCAGCCTGCTCGTGAGATCCCGCTTGAGTACTGGAGCGACCAGCAAATCACTTCCAATCATGAATTGATCATCCAGATTGAGCGTGTTGTAGTCTTGCTGATAATTGAGCAGCAGCGGCCTGAACAGTGGAACGCCCGTCCGACCCGCCTCTTCGATTGTTGTGTACAAAAACGGCAACAGCCGATAGCGGAGCTTCAGGTACTTGCGAATGATGTCTTCATAGTATTTTCCAAAGCGCCACGGCTCGTGATCATAACTATCAATCTGCATGTGGTTGCGGCACATCGGCGTCAGGAACCCAATCTGATACCAGCGTGTCAACATCTCGCCATCGGCTCGCCCGATGAATCCGCCTACATCAGTCCCGACGAACGGCACCCCTGAGAGACCAAGCGTTTGAAACATCGGGATGCTTAACGCCATCGCGTCCCAGGTGCTGACGTTATCGCCAGTCCACGTCGTCGTGTATCTCTGATAGCCTGCGTACCCGGCACGAGTAATGATGTAGGGCCGCTTGTCAGGTTGCAGACGCTCGAGTCCCTCACGCGTTGCGCGGGCCATCAAAAGCGCAAACATATTGCGGTTCTTGGCGTGAGTCGAATACTCGCCCTCGTCGTAGTTCACAACGTCCATCTGCGCTCTGCCTGTCTGGTCAACAAAGTCCGACGGTTCGTTCATGTCATTCCAAATGCCGGCTACCCCGTTGTCGGTATAAGCGCGATGCAGGTCGCCCCACCACCGACGCGCCGCCTCGAGCGTGTAATCAACGTATACGCTCTCGCCCGGCCACACCTTGCCGACATAGACACCCCCGCCTTTTCGCTTGAGAAAGTAGCCTCGCTCTATGCCTTGATTGTAGACGTAGTAGCTCTTGTCTTGTGGAGCGAGTTCAGGATTAGGAGTGCTGGTCTTATCGCCTGCTCCTGACTCAGGCGGCTGATACTTCACCCCCGGGTCAACGATGGTGACGACTCTAACGCCTTGCTGTTTCAGCTTGTCGGTAAACGCTTTGGGACTGGGGAAACGCGTCGTGTCCCAGGTGAACAGGCGATAGCCTTGCATGTAATGTATGTCAAGATACAGTATGTCGAGCGGCAGGTCGTGCTCTCGATACTGGTGTACAACTTCTTCCGCTACAGCTTGAGGGTAATAGCTCCAGCGGCACTGCTGATTGCCCAGCGCCCACATCGGCGGCAAAGGCATGTGACCGGTTAGCTCGGCGTAGCGGCCCAGAATCTTTTTCATCGAGGGTCCCCAGAAGAAGTAATAGTTCATCTCGCCGCCTTCGGCCGAAAAAGCGGCGTACTCCTGAGTCGATTGGCCGAAATCGAAATTGGTGCGGTAGCTGTTGTCGAAAAAGATTCCGTAGGCCTCTCCGCTTTGCCAGCCAATGTAAAAAGGAATGCTCTGATAAATGGGATCGGTTCCCTCCTTGTAGCCGGGAGTGTCGGAGTTCCACATCGTAAAGTGGCCGCGACGCTTGTCGAGCCTGGCCGCTTTCTCACCCAGTCCGTAAAAGTGTTCCTCAAATCCAAGCTTCTTCGCAGCGGCAATTGTGGCGCTCTTCGGATCGAACATCATCGGTCGCGCGTCGGCATTGATTGTCTTGCCGCTCTTTGCATCTCGAAATTCGATGAGTAGTGGCGAGCGACGCACGACAATTTGGAGCTCGGCGGTGGTTATCACAAAGGAATCCGGTCCTTCGTTTACCTTCCACACGGGATTCGCCCAATCGGTTTTAGCGATTGCCCAGGAGTGATCGCGCGGCGAGAGCGGTTTCCGGTATGAAGCTCGAACTCGAACAAGGTCCGGCGCGAGCAAAAGCACCTGCACCTGAGAACCATCCGAACAGGTGAAGACGACTCCGGCCGAAGTAGAAGTGTAACTCGACACCGGGCCGATGCTCTCGAGCCCGCTGAGGTCTATCGCCTCGACGCGGGCCGAGAGAGAGATGAAACAGCAAAGCGCCAAAGCCAGTCTTTTCATCTTATCCTCCGACATTTCACTGCGGCGTAACTAAAACATTAAACGCCTCTTCGGGCAACTCGTCGAGCGTTCGGACAACGACGTCGGACTGCAACGAAACATGCGAGGACTGAACGCCTATTGTGCGCATACCGGCCAGGCGGGCGGCTTCGACACCAGCAGGCGCATCCTCTATCACAACGCACCGAGCTGGCGGCACTGACAGTCTGTTGGCAGCCACTAGGAAGACCTCCGGATCAGGTTTGCCGGTTTGGACGTCTTCGGCGGACACAAGCGCGTTGAAGAAACCCGAGATGTTCAGCGCCTCGAGGACCGCCTCGACGTTGAGCAGTGACGCCGATGATGCGAGCGCCTGACGCCAACCATCCGCCTTCAAGCGAGCTAGCCAACGACTAACACCCGGCGAAGGCTCAACGCCGCGCGTGCGCACCAGCTCCCGATAACGCGCTTCTTTGATCGCGCCTATTCGCTCGATGTCGCTCAGAGGAAATGCTTCTCCGAAATAAGCGCGAAGGGTAGCGTCGTTCCGACGGCCAAACGATTCGGCGAATCGCTCGCGAGTCAATTCGAATCCTTCGGCTGCCAGAACCTCCCGCCACGCGAGCCAGTGGTAATCAGCCGAATCGAGCAGCGTGCCATCCATATCCCACAGAACTGCCCGAGCTGGTTGAGTCATAGGTCTCGCTCAAGCGCACGAAGCCAAACAGGGTAACGGCCATGCTACCATCGTAAGTGATATCCGTGCGAAGCGAGTATAATATGCGTCGCGTGCGCTGCTTTGCCCGCAAGGTTACCGCGACAATCTCAGAGGCGGAAGCTATGAAATCAATAAGACAATTCAAACGCGTCATTGCCACAACCTGTCTGCTGGTTCTGGCAGGCGCCGTGTGCGCTGAACCAGGCTCTCCGTTGGAGAAGGCAACACCTGCGCAGCTTCAGGCGATTCGAAAGTACATCAAAGAGAGCTGGCACACCTTGATGCGATCTAACGCGCGACTCGCTGATGCAGCGGTAGACCCAAAGTTCCAAGCATCGCCCGGCGGCCGCTGGCCTGTTTATCTGTCACGCAAAGAGAATGTTAAGACAGTCGAAGAGACGCTTCGAGCGCAGATGTCTCAAGAATCCTTCGCCAAAATCGAATTGCGCCAACTGTCCGATGACCCCAGGGAGATTCGAGAGCAGGGGCTTCTTTATCTGCCTTATCCCTACGTTGTGCCGGGCGGCCGCTTCAATGAGATGTACGGTTGGGACAGTTACTTCATCCAGGTCGGCCTTCTGCGTGACGGCGAAACAGAGCTCGCAAAAAACATGGTCGACAACTTTCTTTATCAAATCGAGAACTACGGCAAAGTGCTGAACGCCAACCGCACTTATTACCTCACGCGCTCTCAGCCGCCGTTCCTTACTCAGATGGTGCTTGGAGTATACCGGAAGACGCACGACACCAAATGGCTTCGCGACGCCGTCCCAGCGATCGAGAAATACTATCGCTTCTGGACTTCTGAGCCACACCTGACAAAGGAGACCGGTCTTTCACGTTACTATGATTTGGGCGACGGGCCTGCGCCGGAAGTGATATCAGACGAGCGCGACGAAAAAGGGCGCACTCATTACGACCGCGTGAAAGAGTACTATCGCACCCACGAGATCAAGGACTATGACCTGGTTCAGTATTACCACCGGGAGAGAGATGAACTCACAGATCTCTTTTACAAGGGCGACCGCTCGATGCGCGAATCTGGCTTCGATCCCTCGAATCGCTTCGGGCCTTTCAACATAGATATTATTCATTACAATCCGGTCTGTTTGAATTCGCTGCTGTATCTGATGGAGACAGACACAGCGGAGATACTGAAGACGCTTGGCAGCGCCCGGGAAGCCAACGTATGGCTCGGTCGCGCTGAAGAGCGGCGTCAAAGCATCAATCGCCTGATGTGGGATGAGCGCGACGGTCTTTACTACGACTACAACTTTGTTGAGAAGCAAGTGCGACAATATCCCTTTGTGACTACGTTTTATCCTTTGTGGGCCGGGATAGCGGATCACAAACAGGCAGCGCGCGTGGTGGCGAACCTTAATCGTTTCGAGCGAGCGGGAGGGCTACAGACAAGC
>JADGNW010000392.1 GCA_017883315.1 Blastocatellia bacterium
GCGTAGCTAGCATTAGAGAACGAGATGGAGAGCCCTTCGTAACCGACAACGGCAATTACATTCTCGACTGTGCTTTTGGTTCCATCGAACATCCACCGGTTCTGGAGAGTCGAATAAAGCT
Organism: Blastocatellia bacterium; assembly: GCA_017883315.1. Classification (GTDB taxonomy): domain Bacteria; phylum Acidobacteriota; class Blastocatellia; order UBA7656; family UBA7656; genus Onstottus_A. The sequence continues at coordinate 122 of JADGNW010000392.1, forward strand.
TCTACCCGGTGTAATCGATAGCGGTCTGTTTATTGGAATTGCCGACACTCTGGTTATCGGATTCGATGACCGGGTCGAGATTAGACACCGCCCGCGTTAATTCTCTTTGCCTGATTGCGCAATACTCCTGTAATATCAGCCTCAAGCCCCCAGATGTCTTACGCGTCTCTTCCCGGAGGCTACCCTTGAATTGCCCGGATCTCAGAGAAGGCCTGTTTGAAAGTTTTGAAGAACTGGTTGAGATAGAGGTCTGTCTCAGCCGCGCGAAGGTGCCTGAAAACAACAAGCTGCTTCGCTGCTTTCAGTACATCAAGATGGATTCGGTGTCGGTGGGTGACTACTGCTGGAACGGCGAGTGCACGAACTGTCAGATCTGGTACCAGGCACAGAACGGCGAAATCAAGTCGGGTCTTGCGTGTCGCTTATACGTGTGGCCCGGGATGGTAATAACCGGATTGAGCGCCGCATTGAAAACGGACTTGGCCGACTAGAGAATCGCGGTCAGTCCCTCGGCTTGAACACAAACCGATAAATCATGTCGGCCAGTGCCTCTATCGCGCGCTCCTTATCGAATTCGCAACAACCCGTCACGTAGTCCTGGGAGACGTCAAAGACTACCCTTTGAACAATGAACGCTGCGGCCTCAACATCGATGTTCCAGGTTAGACCAGCCTTGTCCGCAAGCGATATCAATTCTTGAAGCTTTGCTATCGAACGGACCATCACAGCCTTGTGACGTGCCGCGAAATCCGCGTCCTTAAGAAGTAGTTCGCTTACCACGCGATGAAGACCGGAATGTTTTTGCTTATCGATTATTGTGTTTGCTACTGCTTGTTTGATTCGTCGCCGTAGATTCGAATCGAAGAGATGTTCTGGTTTCAGCCCGTCAAAAATATTCTTGTAGAGCTCATCGGCAAGCCGGTCGAAAATCGTTAGCAGCAACTGGCGTTTGTCGGTGAAGTAAACATAAAAGGAACCAACGCTAACACCCGCTTCTGAAGCAATGTCGTTCGATGTGGTCTTCTCGTATCCGCGCTGGCGGAACAACTGTATAGCCGCTTGAACTATCTTTTCCTTAGTCTTCTTGCTGCGCGCCTGTTTCGGGTTAGCCGGAACACTCAGCGCTATTGATTCGCCCATTCATTCCTCCGTGATTAATACCGAATGACTGCTGTATTTCGTGATCGCATTATATCAGGCTGTGAGGGCGCTCTCAAAATACCACGCTAAAGAAAGTGATTGGAAATCTTCAAAGGGTCGGCTGCCAGAGGCTGTCGTAACGCGGTCTGTCTTTGCTCGCCGGAGCGGCTCGATGCTATCCTTCTCATCCTTTCTACGAGTCTACCGGCTAACTAAACATTGGGAGGAGTTACGAATGAAAGCGGCGGCCATAAACGGACACGGCGGCGTAGAAGTCTTTCAAGTCACAGAGCTGCCAGAGCCAACCATCGATGACAATGAAGTGCTTGTTCGCGTGAAGGCATGCGCGCTTAATCATCTCGACGTTTGGGTAAGGCGCGGCCTGCCCGGACTCGATCTCTCAATGCCTCACGTTCTCGGCTGTGACATCGCTGGCGTGGTAGCAAAGGTCGGCCGCTTGGTCACGAATGCGAAACAAGGCGACGAGATACTCCTTTCGCCAGGCCTCTCGTGCATGCACTGCGAATACTGTTTGTCGGCCCGAGACAATTTGTGCGCTGCCTATGACATCCTGGGGTATCGTGCCAACGGTGGCTATGCAGAGTTCGTAAAAGCGCCCTCGTTTAATGTTATCCCTAAGCCTAAGAATCTCAGCTTCGAGGAAGCGTCAACGATTCCATTGGTGTTCTTGACCGCGTGGCACATGCTCGTTGGACGAGTCAAGCTGAAACCCGGCGAGACAATGCTCGTGCATGCCGCTGGAAGCGGGGTCGGCTCCGCTGCCATCCAAATCGGGAAGCTCTTAGGCGCTCGAGTGTTTGCGACTGCAAGCACGGAGACGAAGCTTACTAAGGCCCGATCGCTCGGCGCCGACGAGACGATCAATTATCAACAAGAAGATTTCCTCGACGCTGTGAAGCGCCTCACTGCGAAACGCGGGGTGGATGTTGTCTTCGAGCATACGGGCGAAGTTACGTGGGAGAAGAGCGTTCGGAGTCTCACGCGGGGCGGCCGGCTTGTGACCTGCGGCGCTACGGCAGGCTTCAAAGGCAACCTCGATATCAGATACCTATTCTCTCGACAGATCGCTCTCTACGGCTCATACATGGGAGCGAAGACAGAGCTGCTTGAAGTTATGAGATTCTTCGAGGACGGCAGGTTAAAGCCCGTGGTGGATCGCGTGCTGCCGCTGGAAAACGCGGCTCAGGCCCACGAGGTTATTGAGGATCGAGCGCAGTTTGGAAAAGTCGTGCTCGTCCCTTGAACTGGAAAACTAAACGCCCAGCTAATTCAGTACCGGAAGCGTGAGCTTAGGTTCTTGCGGATTTGATGAGGACTCAATTGTGTGGATCGGATTGTAAAGAGTATCTCGCTCGACCGGTACGCGTCCCGCTCCACGAACCATCTCTTCGATCCCTGCCTTGGTCAATTGATTCTCATTTCCTTCAGCCAGGTACGACTCCATCAGAGAGCCGCCTTCGTTAATTGTCCCGTCAAGATCGTCAGCGCCAAACCGCAACGCTACTTGAGACAGATTCTTGCCGAGCATCACCCAATAAGCTTTTATGTGCGCAATGTTGTCGAGCATCAATCTCGATACCGCGATCGTCTTAAGGCTGTCTATCCCGCTGGGTCCGGGCAAGTGCGACAGCTCTGTACCCTTCGGATGAAAAGCCAGTGGGATGAAACACATGAAGCCGCCGGTTTCGTCTTGAAGCGCTCGCAGTTTGACCAGGTGGTCAACACGATCTTCATAGGACTCCACGTGCCCGTACAACATTGTGGCATTAGTGTGAACGCCGCGCCGGTGCACCTTCGCTGTTAGTTCGAGCCAACGTTCGCCTGACGTCTTGTGCGCGCAGATGCGGCTGCGAGTTGGATCGCGAAAGATCTCCGCGCCGCCTCCAGGGCAGCTATCCAGACCGGCAGCGATGAGGCCGTCTATCACCTGTTCATCGGTCATCCTACAAACTCTAGTGAGGTGATCGAGCTCCACCATGGTGAAAGCTTTCAAATGCATGTCCGGAAAGTTGCGCTTGAGCTCGCTGAGAAGCGATGAGTAATAGTCAAATTGAAGCCGAGGATGCAGTCCACCTACGATGTGAAGTTCGCGTGCTCCTTCCTGATAGGCCTTGCGGGCAATCTCGACGCTTTCTTCGACGGACCATTCATACGCTTCAGGATGGCGCACTCGGCGATAGAAGCCGCAGAAGGCACAATCAGATATGCAAACATTTGTGTAATTCAAATGACGATTTACGTTGTAGTAGGTCAGATCGCCGTTGATGCGCTCGCGCACTTGATTCGCGAGTTCGCCCACTGCGAGCAAGTCGTCGCTCTCAAACAACGTCATCCCATCTTCGAATGACAGCCGTTGTTTGTTTTCAACCTTTTCACCTATTTCCCCTAGCCTTGCTGGAAGGGAAGTCGCGCTCATGAGTGCCTCCATCGTTGGTGTGACTTCGAGTTGTCTTTGAGATTATACAAATATTGCGATGTGTCACCAAATCAAAGGGAATGCTGGTGCAAAGAACTCTTTCGCGGACAGCGATCGAGAACTAATACGCACAAAGCTCAAGCGGATTTGGCCGTAGCAGCGGATTGAGGGTTCCGCCGCTACCCGCGGCCGCTTAGCGACCGCGGGAAAGCGGATAATTTCAGAGTGGGTCTTAGACAAAAGACCCAGGCATGTAGAAGCTCGTGTTAGGAACGAAGCGCTTATGAGTTTGCAGTAGAGTCGACGATGCCCTTGAGTTCGGAACGTAGTCGCTCGATCTCCGCGATTCGTTGCGAAATACGCTCGAACAGCGCGGCTTGCGCCTTCACACCCTCGCTAATCAAGAAGGCTGCCGCTTCTGATCTGCTCTTGAAGATCCCAGACTGCACTAGCGCATCAAGACTCTTCAACGAATCCTCGTTTACGCGGACCATTACGACGTGATCTCGCGCGGCAAGCGCCGATTCAATGGCTTTCCCTATCGACTCGGTAGCCTTGTTTAGCGCCTCGCCCGTTTTCTGAGCCACCTCTTTTACCGACGAGGCGAGCTCGTCGAATCCCGACTTTTGACGACTCTCGTCATTCGGAATCTCCGTGACCACGATATCGTCCCGATCTGCACCCTTCTCTTCGATAATCACATCTCCTGACGATTTCCGTTCATCTGTCATGTCCCGCACCTCCTTACGTATATTGTCGTAACTTGATTACGTTATTGCAAACCCTCAGGTTCCCCCTTAGCGGGGGAGGTGAAAGTTTGATCAAGATATTGACCACCAAATCGTTGCGGACTTAGCAACTCTACAATATGATGAAGGACTTTTGCCGCGCCGAAAAACCTCAAGTACCATTGTCCCTTTGCTGTCGGCGTCCTATTCAGATTGACAGTCAAAATCATTTCAGGCGGTTAGAACTATGGAGACACGAAGCAAACCAGCGCCGCACTCAGCCATAACGGTGCCAGTGATTCGCAAGCTGCTGCATCGAGGTGCTCGCTTACGTCTGGCTCGAGTCCTCACGAAAGCTCACCCGGTCGATGTTGCCCGGCTGCTCTCGGCGTTGCAGGGGTCGGAGCGCGAGCAGGCGTTTGCCGTTGTGCTTGAGGAAAGCAGCACCTCTCACGTTGCCGACGTGATGAGTGAAATGTCGCCAGGCGACAGCTTGCCCCTGCTCAGCGAGTTGAGCCCCGATCGAATCGCAAAGTACCTCAGTGAAATGTCTGCGGATGATGCAACCAATCTTGCCTCGCGGCTGCACGATCCTCTCGCCGCTCAAGTCCTGGCGTTGATGGAAGCCGAGCCCGCTGCGGATGTTCGAGAACTACTCGAGCACGAAGAGAGAACTGCCGGCCGCATCATGACTCGCAACTACTTCGCGCAAGACGAAGACGTGACGATCGCCGAGGCTGTGGCTGCTCTACAAAAGCGATCGGAAGAATTTGAGATGGTCTTCTACGTGTACGTCGTCGACAAGCGAGATCATCCCGTCGGCGTCGTGAGCTTGCGGAAACTCCTGACGACGCATCCAGCTACTCAGTTGAAGCGCTTAATGGTGCAAGACGTAATCAGCGTGAGCACCAGCGCTGACCAGGAGGAAGTCGCGAGACTCGTTGCTGAATACAATCTCCTCGCGATCCCGGTCGTGGATGATGAAGACAAGCTCGTGGGGATCGTGACGGTTGATGACGTCATCGACGTGCTTCAGGAAGAGGCCGAGGAAGATTTGCTCGCCCTGGCCGGCGTCAGCGCCGAGGAACGCGTCTCAACCAGCGCGTTTCGGTCATTGCAGTTACGCGCGCCGTGGCTCCTCGTCAACCTCGCGACAACTTTTCTTCCGGCTTACGTGATTTTCCTTTTTGATCATTCAATCCAGATCTTGCCAGTCCTAGCGGCGCTTGTGACGATGCCGATGGGAATGGGTGGAAACGCAGCTACACAAACACTCACCGTTGTCATTCGAGGCTTAGCGCTCAACGAGCTTTCAAGCGTAAGCAACGTTGCGCTGAAACAGCTACTGGTCGCATTCGGGAACGGCATCATCAATGGTGTTGTTGCGGCGGCGCTTGCGGTACTGATCTCACGCCGATGGATGGTTGGCCTGGTACTCGGGCTCGCAATGGTGATCAATATGATCGTCGCCGGCGTTTCGGGGGTTTTCATCCCTGTTGCTCTCAGAAAGCTGCGAATTGATCCGGCTGTCGCCTCAACAGTTTTTGTGACTACGTTTACTGACGTTGGCGGCTCGCTGTCTTTTCTGGGACTGGCGACTATCCTGCTAAAACTGTGGACGTAACTAAGCTTCAGCCGGATCTGAATCAGTTCCGTCGGGCGTCGCTACGACGAGTCGTACGGTAAGACTCGATGCTTCACGGCGTCATCGTCTTGATCGCGCCAATGCGTACTTGCAACTCGGCCAACTGAGAGTCGGCATCTTTCTCTCGACGCTCAACAGCGCCGATCGTACGATCGATTGCTGACTTCAAGGCCTCAAACTCTTCACGCAAGCGCACCTTACCGGTAAGCGCTGAATCCACCTCTTTGTTGGCGCCCTGTAGCTGGCCGACCGCCTCTTGCAGTTTGTTATTTTTGGCGGCCTCCCTCGCTGTCGATATGAACAGAGAAATGCGCTCGATGTCGCCTTTCAAAGTCGGCTGAACAAGTATGGACGTAGGGGATTGCGCCAGTCGATTCGCCTGGCTGGTGTTCGTATTGTTTTCTGTCTTTGCTCCCTTCGTGCAAGCCCCGGTGATAAGGGCCGCGGTCAATGCTAAAGACAGCGTCATTGCAAACCTGAACATCTTGAGTAAGCTCCTTGAGTTAGTTGGCATCCGTTATGGTCAAAGCAGCCGCCTGAATAGATTGAATCCAATGCTGAACTTATTCGGCGGCAGAGCCTGGTTGCTGGAGTTGTACCGCGCCGTTGTGGTCGCTTGCGTGTTCGAAAAAGTCAGCGAGAATACGTGACGCCCGATTCGCTTCTCGATTCCAAACGCGATCTCTGCTTCGGACTTGTTCTTGAATCCTGTTAATTGTCCGGTCGCCGGATTGAGGTCGGGAACTATCTGGCCCATCTCGAATCCGACTCGCGGGGTGTACTCAAAGAGCAGGGAAGTCGTCGGGCGAACGCGCGCATTCACGCCGAATCCGAACGAACCTGTGTTTCGCCCAAGCCTGAGCTTCGTCACCAGCGGCTGAGATGCCAGGAAGCCCTTGAACCTATCATTGCCGTTTGAGTTGATGTGCAAAGCCGGCGAGAAAAACAAGTTGACGTGCCTGGTCATACTGCGTCCCATCATCGCTTGAAGATTATAGCTGTACCGCTCCGTAAAATTGTAATCGCCCTCGACGCTGGCGTACGCCGACAGTGCAATCGGAGACCGCCCCGCTTCATCGAGCAAATGATAACCGAGACCAAGCTCAATCGTCTTGCATAGTCCGGGCTGACACAGCGGCGAGCGATAAACGTTAGCGTATAAGCGGCCGGTTATTCCATACGTCACACCAAAAGATGAAACTGCCGAGCTGTCTAGTCCCAGCAGGTCTTTTGAAATTCGCGCGATGTGCTGCTGGGCGTCTTCTACTTCAAGCGGCGTAATCGTCTCCTGAAAACGATGAGTGAAGTACATGTTCAGGCTGTGCCGGCGAACAGCCTTCGGCGTCGGAATGTTCACGATGTGATAATCATATGGTTCGTAAGCCTTGCTACTCTCTCGCTCTTTCGTAGCAACCTCCGGCGCGGCTTGTTTAGTAGCTTCTTTATTAGCTTGCTTAGTAGCTTCTTTGTTAGATAGTTGATTGGCTGTCACCTCCGAAATCCGTTCGACGGTTCTTGCCGCAGTATCGATTTTCAAGCGTTCGCCTCCGGATTCGACGATGGCGATACCGGGTGTGTTCTGATCGAACGTAACGTTCATCTTTGAGACCGGCTGGGACTGTGCTTCTGTGACGATCATCTCGCCGGCCATATCGTTGTGACCTTCTCCGCAGTGGGCTGAGCACGAGAACTGAAAGCGCCCCTCCTTCTCCGGGGTGAGCTCGATTACCTTGGTCTGCTTTGCCTTGATCTCCTGTTCGATGCCAAACTCTCTGATCGCAAAGCCGTGATCCACATCCTCAGACGTTACGACGAGTTTGATGCGCTCGCCCTTGGTGACAGTAATTGTTTTCGGACTGAATTCGTATCGGCGAGCCGTGACTCTGATCTCGCGCTGACCAGGCGAATCGCTAAGCGGCTTCGCAACGCACAGCGCCGAGATGACCAAAATAAATACCGGCAGGTTGATTACGGCAGTACCTCTCATTCTCATGCTCTGAACTCCTCGAACGAATGTATCAAGCGGCGTCCGTCTGACCTTGTAGAGTTTTTTCTCCGGCGAGTATAAACTGCGCTTCGGCCTTTTCCAACGGCTGACTTTCAGAGAGCCTGAATAGGCGGCTAACCGTTTCACGTCGCGCGAACATTCAAGTCTCCCTGGAGGAAAAACGCCGCCCAGTTAGACAGGACTATTAGACAGGACTACATGACCAAAAAGTCGGACAATAAGCGGCCCCGTGCGTCAACCGCCAGGCGTGGGCGCTTTCGGGCCTCGATCGTAGCTCTCGTCATGGTGGCGGCGGCAGCCGTCATCTTTCTCATCATTTCATTGCTGCACTACGAGCCCGCGAACCAGCCAAACGCGATAGCGAACGGCAACAATCAGAGCACACGCGACGCGCGCGCGCAGCAGGTCTCCTATGAGGTTGTCAGCAGCTACCCGCACGATCCGACGTCGTTCACGCAAGGTCTGGTGTGGCACGACGGCACCCTTTATGAGAGCACAGGATTGAAAGGTGAATCGAAGCTTCGCCGGTTGGAGTTTCCATCCGGAAGAGTCCTTAAAGAGATCAACCTCGCGTCTGAATTCTTTGGCGAGGGTCTCGCTCTTGTCGACGGCCGTCTCATTCAGCTCACATGGCAATCGCACAAGGGATTCGTCTATGACCTCAACACCTTTCGACAGCTCCAGGAATTCGCCTACGACACAGAAGGCTGGGGACTGACCTACGATGGCAAGAACCTGATCCTGAGCGATGGCAGCAGCGATTTGTTCTACCTCGATCCTCAAACGTTCAAGCCGATCAGAAAACTAGCGGTGACCATGAACGGAAAGCCGATCTCCGAGCTGAACGAATTGGAATTCATCGACGGCGAGATTTGGGCGAACGTTTGGCAGACTGATTTGATCGTTCGCATCAATCCATCGACAGGAAGGGTCGCGTCGTTCCTCAACTTGAAAGGCATTCTCGCTCCGTCGGACAAGACGGGAAGGGAAGATGTGCTCAACGGTATAGCCTACGACGCGGAGAGAAAGCGAATCTTCGTGACCGGCAAGTTGTGGCCCCGGATATTTGAGATACGTGTCACCAAGTGAATCGCGCTCGCAATTCCTGGAGTGGAGTAGGTTATGCCTCAGGATCGGGCGGCAAGATCGATGACGCGAACGCTGGTTCGCGCTCCGCCATCGCCAGTTTGCCCAAGGCGATCGACAGTTCGCACATCGCCATCGCTAGTTTGCACGACGCCCTCGACGGTTAGTATGACGCCATCCACACCTTGTACAGCGCCCTCGACAGTTAGGATGACGCCATCCGCAGTTCGCACAGCGCCACCGCTAATCGGCACGCCGCCACTGCCCATTTGTACATCGCCACTGTTCGTTTGCGCGTCGCCACTGTCCGTTTGCAC